>NZ_DAIOEU010000005.1:0-141631 GCF_036746095.1 Dyella sp. | reverse complement strand
TTGATCAGGTCGGTGGGCGCATAGGTGGCGCCGCAGTTCTCGCAGTTGTCGCCGTATTGGTCCGGCGTGCCGCACTTGGGGCAAGTGCCCTTGATGTAGCGGTCCGGCAGGAACATCTGCTTGTCGGGATCGAACAGCTGCTGGATGCTGCGCTTGGCGATGTAGCCGCTGTCGCGCAGACGCGTGTAGATCAGCGAAGCCAGGTCGCGGTTCTCGTCCGAGTGCGTGGTGTAGTAGTTGTCGTAGCTGAAGTGGAAATCGGCGAAGTCTGCTTCGTGGCTGGCGCGCATGTCGGCAATGAAGGCTTCCGGCGAGACGCCCGCCTTTTCCGCCGCCAACATGATCGGCGTGCCATGCGCATCGTCGGCCGCCACGAAGTACACCTCGTTGCCCATCATCCGCTGTGCGCGGACCCAGATATCGGTCTGGATGTAGCCCAGCATGTGGCCCAGGTGCAGCGGGCCGTTGGCGTAGGGCAGGGCGTGGGTGACGAGCAGGCGTCGGGTCATGGGCGGCAGTGGTTCGCAATGGGTTTTGCATTATGGCATGCGGTGTCAATGGCGCTTCCCGGTGGCGGCGGCGCGCACGGATGATCGGACGTTTGCACGATGTTGCACGTTTGTGTACATTTGTGCGCATTGAAGGCAAGACGGGCAAGCTGTGAAAACGACTTCTGAAACCGCCGCTGCAGGCAACAGTGCAACATCGCTCCCCAGCGCTCGGCGGGCGACGCGGCTGATCTTTCTGGTTTCCGGCATCGCCATGTCGGCCTGGGCGCCGATGGTGCCTTACGTGAAACTCCGCCTCGGGCTGGATGATGCGCAGTTGGGTACGGCGTTGCTGGCGTTCGGCGGTGGTTCGATGCTGTCGATGCCGTTCGTGGGATGGCTGGCGCATCGGTTGGGCAATCGCACGATGATCCTGAGCGCAGGCTTGCTGATGTGTCTTGCGCTGCCTGTGCTAGCGCAGGTGTCCAGCGTGGCGATGCTGGTGGGCACCTTGCTCTATTTTGGCGTGATGCTGGGCGCGGTGGACGTCGCCATGAACGCTTATGCGGTCGAAGTGGAACGTCGTAGCGGCGATCGGCTGATGTCCGGGTTCCATGGTCTTTTCAGCGTCGGCGGCTTGACCGGCGCCACTTTGCTGAGCGGTTTGCTGGCACTTGGATTGCCGTTGCCCGGCGCCGCCGTGGCCATTGCCGTGATGCTGGCGTTGACCGTGCTGTGGCTGCGCGATGGCCTGCGCAGCGATGCATCTGCAACCACGATGGACGCCGAGAAGAAGACCCGGCTCGGCATGCCGCATGCGCTCGCCTGGTTGCTGGGGCTGTTGTGCTTCGTCAGCTTCATGGCCGAGGGCGCGATGCTGGATTGGAGTGCGGTGTTCCTGCGCGACGTGCGTGGTGTGGCGCAGGCAGCGGCCGGCTTTGGCTATGCGTGCTTTTCGGTAGCGATGGCGGCGGGGCGTTTTTGCGGCGATCGGCTGATTGCGCGCCACAGTCCCGCATGGGCGGTGCGCGTGGGCGCGGGCCTTGCCGTGGCGGGATTTCTATTGGTGGCGTGCGTGCCGCTGACGGTGGCCGCCTTGCTCGGTTTCGTGCTGATCGGCCTGGGCGCTTCCAACATTGTGCCGGTGATGTTCAGCGCCGCCGGACGTCTGGCTGGCACGCCGCCGGCCATTGCCATCGCGACCGTAACCACGCTCGGTTACGTGGGTCTGCTGAGCGGTCCGGCGTTGATTGGTTTCGTAGCGCATGCCAGCAGTTTGTCGACCGCTTTCGTCGCAGTGGCCGGCTTGCTGGTGCTGGTGGGTTTGTCGGCGAGGATAGTGCGGTGACGAATGGACGTATCGATACGGTGGTCTTCGATCTTGGCAACGTGCTGATCGGCTGGGATCCGCGGCGGTTGTATCGCCAATTGATCAACGATGAAGCGCACATGGAGTGGTTCCTGCGCGAGGTGTGCAACAGCGCATGGAACGAGCAACAGGATGCCGGCCGCCCGTGGACCGAGGCCACAGCACTGTTGCGCGCGAAGTTTCCCGGGCACGCCGAGCTGATCGATGCCTATCACTTGCGCTGGAAGGAAACGCTGGTGGGACCGATCGAAGGCAGCGTGGCGTTGCTGGCAGAACTGAAAGCGCGCGGCGTGCGTCTGCTCGCGCTCACCAACTGGTCGCAAGAGACATTTCCGGTTGCGCGACAGCTTTATCCGTTCCTGCAATGGTTCGAAGGCATCGTGGTGTCGGGCGAAGAGCGTCTGGTGAAGCCTGACCCGCGTATCTACCAGTGCCTGTTGGAGCGCTACGCGGTCGATCCCGCCACCGCGTTGTACATCGACGACTCGCAACGCAATGTGGCGGCCGCCGAAGCGCTGGGCATGCACGGCTGGTGGTTCCGCGATCCGGCTGGTTTGCGCGAACACCTGGTGGAACTCGGCTTGCTTGAGCACGAAACGCGAGCGATCAACCATGGCTAAGCTTGCGCCCGTCGTCGATCGCAACGCGCTTCCCGAGGAGCGCCAGCAGCGCATTCTCGCGCGGCTGCGTAGCGATGGACGCGTGGTGGCGGCCGAGCTGGCGGAGGCGTTCGAGGTATCGGAGGATTCGATCCGGCGCGACCTGCGCGAACTCGCAGCACAAGGTCTGTGCAAGCGCGTCTACGGCGGTGCGCTGCTGCCTGCGGTCACTTTGACGCCGCTCAAGCAACGGCGCACCGAGCATCCGCTGCGCAAGCAGGCACTCGCGCGCAAGGCGGTGAACCTGGTGAAGCCGGGGCAGACTTTGTTGATCGATGCAGGCACCACCAATGCCGCCATCGCGGCCGCGCTGCCGGTCGGTGCCGGATTCACGGTGATCACCAATGCGCCGCATATCGCGCAGTTGTTGTTGGATCGCGAAGGTTTTGACGTGCTGTTGATCGGCGGCCGGATTGTTCCTTCGATCGGTGGCGCGATTGGCGCACAGGCCGTCGAGCAGATAAAGCGAATGCGTGCGGACCTGTGTTTTCCCGGCGCCTGCGCGATCGATGCCGCACATGGCCTGTGGGGTTTCGACAGCGAGGAAACGCTGTTCAAGCGCGCGATGATCGATGCCAGCGACGAAACCGTGGTGGTTGCCACGGACGACAAGCTTGGCGCGGTGGCGGCGCATCAGGTGGCCGAACTCGCGCGCGTGCAGCATCTTGTCGTCGAGCATTCGGCCGATCGCGCCACACGTGCCGCTTTCGCCGCGCATGGCGTGATGGTGCACCGTGCTGAAGCCGTATCAGGCTGATACGGATAATAGGCGGGTACGAAATCCCAGCGTTTTATGCATCCCGATTCGGGTTGTCCTCTCAGCCCGCGGCGGCAGTCTTACGGCATGCGTTCCCACACCTGGCTGCGGCCAAGCAGCGAAAAGCCGATGTATCCATGCACATCCAGCTTTTGCCCGCCATCGGTCAGGCTCAGCTTGACGCTGTAGACCTTGCCGTTCTTCGGATCGAGGATCTTGCCGCCGTCCCACACGTCGCCATCCTTGCCGACGTTCCACATGATCACCATGCCCTCGATCGGCTGGTCCTTGCGTTCGCCATCGCACTTCTTGCAGACCGGATGCGGGCCATCATCGGAAAGCAGTACCTGCAACACCTTGCCTTGCAGCTTGCCGTTGTCGTCGGTGATCTGGATGATGGATTTCGGCTTGCCGGTGACGTCGTCGACCTGCCGCCAGGTGCCCACCGGGCTGTCGTTGGCGGCCCAGGCGATGGCCGAGCCCAGCAGTAGGCAGGCGGCGATGGCGAATTGCGGCAGACGTTTCATGATGATGAATCCCTACGTTGGCGTATGGTGCAGCCTGCCGAGCGGCGCCGGAATCGGTCAAGCTGCATTGCGCAAACCATGAGAGCCTGTTTGATGTCTCGGCGCAGCCCTCATAGCCCTTGAGTAGCCGCCATGCGGCCGCGCGCGGCAGGGCCCCGACGGCCAGTCTGGCGCTGTGCCCCGCGCGGCTACCTGACGACTGCTCAAGGGCTATGTGAACTACGCCGAGACATCAAACAGGCTCTTATCACGGCGAGTCGCCAGCCCCTGCTGGCATAATTGCATGTCCTGACCCACAGCCCCTTCTCCATGACGCAGGCGAACGAAGCCCTGGTGCGCCGGATTCTCGGCGACCTTATCGATCCTCACACCGGCGCGCCCTTGGCCGAATCGATTCGCGCCGTCGGCGTGGATGGCGCCAAGGTCTCGCTGGACATCCAGCTCGGTTATCCGGCCGCAGGCGCCGGTGAAAGGCTGGCTGCGCAAGCCCGGCAGGCGCTGGAAGCGGATGCGGCGATCGAGGCGGCGGTGATCTCCCTCTCCAGCCGCGTCCATGCGCACAAGGTGCAGGGCACGCTGGCGCCGCTGCCAAACGTGAAGAACATCATTGCGGTGGCGTCCGGCAAGGGCGGCGTAGGCAAATCCACCGTGGCGGTGAATCTTGCCCTGGCCCTGGCGGCGGAAGGCGCCAAGGTCGGCATTCTGGATGCCGATATTTATGGCCCCAGCCAGCCGCGCATGCTCGGTATCCATGGCCGGCCCGAATCGCCGGACGGCAAGACCATCACGCCGATGACCGCGCATGGCCTGCAGGCGATGTCGATCGGTTTCCTGGTCGACGAGGAAACGCCGATGATCTGGCGCGGCCCGATGGTCACGCAGGCGATGATGCAGCTGCTCGGCGACACGCGCTGGGACATGCTCGATTACCTCATCATCGATTTGCCGCCGGGTACCGGCGACATCCAGCTCACGCTGTCGCAGAAGGTGCCCGTGGCCGGTGCGGTGATCGTGACCACGCCGCAGGACATCGCGCTGCTCGATGCACGCAAGGCGCTGAAGATGTTCGAGAAGGTGGAAGTGCCGGTGCTCGGCATCGTCGAGAACATGGCCACGCACGTGTGCACGAACTGCGGCCACGAAGAACATATTTTTGGCGCGGGCGGCGGCGAGCGCATGGCGGAGCAGTACCAGGTGCCGTACCTGGGGTCGCTGCCGCTGGATATCCGCATTCGCGAGCAAGCCGATGGCGGCCATCCGACCGTGGCGGCGATGCCGGATTCGGATTTGGCCGCGCGCTATCGCGAGATTGCGCGCAACACCGCCGGCCGGCTCGCACGCCAGCCGCGCAACAAATCGCTGGGGCTCGGCAAGATCGTGGTGCAGGGCCAGCCGGCGGCATGAGCGCCGCGCGGCGGGTGCTTTGTTTTTCGGGCAGTCTCCGCCGCGTTTCATCCAACACGGCTGCGTTGCTTGCTGCGCGTGTGTTGGCTCCGCCAGGGCTTTCGTTGACGTTGTATAGGGGCCTTGGCGCGCTGCCGCTGTTCAATCCGGATGTTGAGAGCGAGCAGATACCGGAAGTTGTCCAGCAACTGCGTATGGCGGTGGGGCAAAACGATGCATTGCTGGTCGCTTGTCCCGAGTACGCCCATGGGGTGCCTGGCGCATTCAAAAATCTGCTCGATTGGTTGGTCGGCAGTCTGGAGTTTTCCGACATGCCGGTGCTGCTGATCAATGCTTCCGCGCGCGGTTCGCATCACGCGCAGGCCGCGCTGTGCGAAATCTTGCGGACGATGTCGGCGCGCCTGCTGTCGCCGGAGCCGCTCTTGGTGACCTTGCCGGGAGCAGGGTGCACGGTCGAGCAAGTGCTTGCCGATCCGGAGCGCTGCCGGGAGTTGACTACGGTGTTGGGATGTCTGAAAGCCGGTTTGGACGGGGCGAAGTGCTCCCCGTAGCTTGGGCTGAGGCGCAGCCGAACCCTGACTCCGGGATGTGGCATGGCAACGCTAGGGTTGGGCTGCACTTCAGCCCGACCCACGGAGACCGGGCGCAAAACATGCGCTGGCGCAACGCCCCATTCACCATGTATTTTTGCCGCTTTGCGCCTGGAGCAGCCGGGCGCGGCTGGCAGCACCGGAGTCCGCGTGAGCATCAAATCCGATAAGTGGATCCGCCGCATGGCGGAGCAGCATGGCATGATCGAGCCATACGAGCCGGGGCAGGTCAAGCTGCGCGGCGGCGACAAACTGGTGTCGTACGGCACCTCCAGCTACGGCTACGACGTGCGTTGCGCGCGCGAATTCAAGATCTTCACCAACATCAACTCCACCATCGTCGATCCGAAAGCCTTCGACCCGACCAGTTTCGTCGACATGGAAGCGGACGTGTGCATCATCCCGCCCAATTCCTTTGCATTGGCGCGCACGGTCGAGTTCTTCCGCATTCCACGCCAGGTGCTGACGGTGTGCCTGGGCAAGAGCACTTATGCGCGCTGCGGCATCATCGTCAATGTGACGCCGCTGGAGCCGGAATGGGAAGGCCACGTGACGCTGGAGTTCTCCAATACCACGCCGCTGCCGGCCAAGATCTATGCCAACGAAGGTGTCGCGCAGATGCTGTTTTTCGAGTCCGATGAGGAATGCGAAACCAGCTACAAGGACCGTGGCGGCAAGTACCAGGGCCAGCAGGGCGTGACCTTGCCGCGCACCTGAACGCGCTGTGCAAACCCTCCATCCCACCTTCTTCCGGCGGCGCTACACTTGCTTGGCTTCGCTGATATCTGCAGGAGATTTAAGCATGATCCGTCTTTCCACGCTGTCAACCCGCGGCGCCGCCGTGCTTGTGCTCGGTAGCTTGCTGGTGCTTGGCGGCTGCCATCGCGGCGCGTCCAAGGATGCGGTGGGAACCACTCAGACCCAAAGCCAGTTCGACCTGACCATGAAGGCTTACAAGAATGGTCAGTTCCTGATCGATGGTGCCGTGGTTTCCGCGCTCGATGCCGGCAGCCATTTCGCTTTCCTCAAGGAAACGGGCAAGTTGCCCAAGACGGTGCTGCTATTGCCGAGTGACGATTCGAAGATCCGCAAGCAGCATCTGCAGTACATGGCTCGCTTGCAGCTGGACTACGGTTTTGTTGCTTACTACGACGACGGTGGCAAGCTGGCGCGCATCAACCCCGTGGAGACCAAGGCGCGTGCGCTTGAGGATTACCATGCGCCGGCCAGCGCGCCGACCAGCGACAGCTCCAAGGATGCCAGCGGCAAGTCTTATGGCGACCAGGGTGGCAGCGACGCCTCCGGTGGTCACTGATACCGGACCTGACAGTATGTTGAAACGAAGCGCCCGTCATCGACGGGCGCTTCGTTTTGCAGCTGAGACATAGGTTGGGATTTCATCCCAGACTACGTGCGAAACGCGGATTGCAGTGTTTGCACCAGGGAAGACAGCGCATCGTCTTGATAGGGCTCCGCACGTCCATGTCCCCATACAGGCCCCGGCCACGCCGCGTCACCTTCTTTCCGCGCGACGATATGCACATGTAGCTGCCGCACGATATTGCCCAGCGCGCCGATATTGAGTTTGTCGCATGGTGCAACGTCACGCAGCGCCTTGGCGACCTGGTTGATTTCCTGCCACAACAAGGCTCGTGCCTGCTCGGGTAGGTCGAATATTTCCGTGCACCCGGCAACGCGCGGCACGAGGATCAACCACGGGAAGCGCGAATCCTTCATCAGCAGCAGCTCACACAAGGGCAGGGCGGCGATGTGCTGCGTATCCGCCCACAAGCGCGGGTGGAGTTCAAAATCGCTGCTGCTCATGCGTTGGCCAGGTACTTGTCAAAGAAAGCCATCGTACGCTGCAGTGCCAGGTCGGCGCTTTGCGCGTGGTAGTGGCTGGGATCGATATCGCGGTTGAACGCATGGCCGGCCCTGGGATAACTATAGACGTCCATCTGCGGCAGCATCTGGCGATGCTTGGCGACCATATCCGGCGGAATGGATTTGTCTTCTTCGCCGAAGTGAAACATCACTGGCGCCTTAGGTTGCTCGCCGAGGAACGGCACGTTGCGCGCACCGTAATAACTCACGGAAGGCAGGCCCAGGCGGATCGCCGAAACAAAGGCCACCGTGCCACCCCAGCAATAACCGACCGTGCCGATCTTGCCGGCGGAGTGGATCGCCTCGGCCGCGCTGGCGACATCTTCCACCGCGCGATCCAGCCCAAGTTCCATCACCAGCTGCCGCCCCTTTGCCATGCCTGCATCGGTGTATTCCAATTCGACGCCGGTTTCCAGGTGATCGAAAAACGCGGGCGCCACCGCGGTGTAGCCCAACGCGGCAAAGCGATCGGCCACGCTGCGAACGTGCGCATTCACCCCGAAGATTTCCTGGATCACCACCAGCCCGCCCTTGGGCTTGCCCTGCGCCTCGGCCACGTACGCGCCAATGCACTGCGTGCCGCTGGTGGGAAGATTGATGTGTTTGCCCATGACGAAATCCTCGAGCTGGAAAAGGGAAGCCGCGATGCGAGGCGCATAGTATGAAGCTTGCTCGCAACCGGCGCGATGCGGTGTGCAATTCGCATGAAGCCTGCATGTTGCTTGCGCTGGCATACGCCATGTCGTCATGAGTAAGATCGGCAACGCCATGCAGTGATCCGCCAACAGAGGATGTCCATGCTTCCCGATTCCGCGCTTCAGTCCATGAATGTGCTCTGGGCCACACCCAGCTATGTTTCCGCGGTATCCATGCACTACGTCACCAGCCTGTTCGAGCTGACGCATGAGTCCATTCGGCTCGGGCTGAAGTCGTCGCTCAATATGTATGCCGACAGCCTCGTTACGCGCGGCAGAAACGAGATCGTGAAGTTCTTCCTGATGCATGAGGAATACACGCACCTGTTCTGGATCGATGCGGATATCTCGTTTACACCCGCAGCGGCGATGCGCCTGCTGCTATCCGACTACGACGTGGCCGCCGGTGTGTATCCGCTCAAGCGCTTCAACTGGCCCGTGGATGGCGTGCCCGCCGGCACCACGCGCGAGTTGTTCGAATCGCTGTACACCGACTACCCCTTGAATGCGGTGGGCCATGGCGCCGAGCCGCTGCAGAAGTTCATGACCGAAGACGGCTTCGTCGAAGTCGCCGAAGCGCCCACCGGCTTCATGGTGATCAGGCGCGACGTTTTCACGAGGATGATGAAAGCCTATCCGGAATTGAACTACCGGCCCGACGGCCCGCCCAACAATCCGCAGCAACCGTATTACTGGTTGTTCTTCGACTGCATGGTCGATCCTGATTCGCGCCGCTATCTCTCCGAGGACTACGCCTTCTGCCGCCGCTGGCGCGACATCGGCGGCAAGGTCTACGCCGATATGCGATCGGATCTCGGCCATCTGGGACAACATGTGTTCCGCGGCAACCTGGCGGAGAGTATTCGGTTGCGCAATACCTGAGTGCTGCGAAGTCAGGTGGGGTGTGCTGTTTTTTTAAAAAGCCCGCCCCGCGTGGCAGTAGTCGCATCAACGGGCGATGTGCTGCTTAACCGTCATGTCCAGGCCAAGCACCTCCAAAACCGACAGCATGGTTTTCAGGGTTGGATTGCCATCTTCGCTAAGCATTCGATAAAGCGCCCCACGTGCAAGGCCTGTTTCCTTCGACACCTGCAACATACCTTTTGCGCGCGCCGCAATGCCAAGGCAGTAGGCGATGTGTCCTGGGTCTTTGGTCTGGAAAGCTTCGGCCAGAAACAATTCAATGGCCTCGTCTGAAGTAAGGAGTTCGGCAAGGTCGAGTTTGGTGAATTTTTCGGTCATTGGCATGGACTCCACGATTCGGCAAGTTTCTTGGCGAGAGTGATGTCTTTGTCCTGTGTGTTTTTGTCGCCACCGCACAGCAGAACGATGATCGATCGGCCGCTACGCTTGAAATAGAGGCGATAGCCCGGCCCGTAGTGAACGCGAAGCTCACTGATGCCTTCGCCAACCGGACTTACGTCGCCTGGGAGTCCGTTCACCAGTCGAGCAAGACGAACGGCAATGAACGCTGCGGCGCGAGCATCCTTGAGTCCCTTGCGCCACTTTTTGAAGGTGTCCGTTTCAATCAACTCCATCATACGAACAATGTCACATAAATGTGACATTGGGTCAATGTCAGCGCCTGTCGCGGCAAAGCGCTGGAAAGAGAGGCAGGCTAAAATGGACGTTTTTCGGCTGCGGCCTTACTTCCAGACGCCTGCTTGGCGCTACGGATCGAATAGTGAAAAGTTCTTTAAAGTCAATGATTAAGCATGCCGATATGACCGGCAATGCCACGCCCAAGGTGGGATTTGTTTCGCTCGGCTGCCCCAAGGCGCTGGTCGATTCCGAGCGCATCCTCACCCAGCTGAAGGTCGAGGGTTACGAGATCGTGCCCAGCTACGCCGCGGCGGATGCCGTGGTGGTGAACACCTGTGGCTTTATCGATGCGGCCGTGCAGGAGTCGCTGGACGCGATCGGTGAGGCGCTGCATGAGAACGGCAAGGTGATCGTCACCGGTTGCCTGGGCAAGCGTTCGGAGTTGATCAAGGAGGCGTACCCGGACGTACTCGCCATTACCGGTCCGCAGGATTACAACAGCGTGATGCATGCCGTGCATGCGGCGTTGCCGCCGCAGCGCAACCCTTTGCTGGACATCATTCCGGATACCGGCATCAAGCTGACGCCGAAGCACTACGCGTATCTGAAGATTTCCGAGGGCTGCAATCATCGCTGCAGCTTCTGCATCATCCCGTCCATGCGCGGCGACCTGGTGTCGCGTCCGGTAGATGACGTGCTGATCGAAGCCGAGCGCCTGGTGAAGGGCGGCGTGAAGGAGTTGCTGGTGATCTCGCAGGACACCAGCGCTTACGGCGTGGACGTGAAGTACGCGGAACGTACTTGGCGCGAGAAGCGCTATCGCACGCGCATGACCGATCTGTGCGAAGGGCTGGCAGAACTCGGTGCATGGGCGCGCCTGCACTACGTCTATCCGTATCCGCACGTGGACGAAGTGATGCCGTTGATGGCGGAGGGCAAGATCCTTCCGTATCTCGATATTCCGTTCCAGCACGCCAGTCCGCGCATCCTCAAGCTGATGAAGCGCCCTGGCAATATCGACAAGACGCTGGAGCGCATCCAGAACTGGCGCAAGCTGGTACCGGATCTCACGCTGCGCAGCACCTTCATCGTTGGCTTCCCCGGCGAGACCGACGCGGAGTTCGAGGAACTGCTCGACTTCCTGCGCGAAGCGGAGCTGGACCGCGTGGGCGCGTTCACTTACTCGCCGGTGGAAGGCGCCAAGGCCAACGAACTGCCTGATCCGGTGCCGGAAGAATTGAAGGAAGATCGCCTGGAACAGTTCATGGCGGTGCAGGCGGAAATTTCCGCTGCGAAGCTGCAGCGCAAGATCGGGCGCACCATCAAGGTGCTGGTCGATGGCGCGAGCGCCGAAGGTGCCATCGCGCGTTCGGCGGCGGATGCGCCGGAGATCGATGGCGTGGTGCACATCCATAACGGGCAGACGTTGAAGCCGGGTCAGTTCGCGGATGTGGTGGTCGAGTCCGCGGACGAGCACGACCTGCACGCGGCGCTCATCAGCTGACGCCATGTGGCCATGCGTTACGTTGCGCCAACGCGGGAGGCGGTCGATCCGGTCGTCTTTACGCATGCGCCGTTAAGTGAGTGGGGCCAATTCGGCGAGTGGCTGCAGGGGAAACGCTGGCCGTCGATCGATGAGCTCAACGCACGCTGGCCGTCGCATGCGCCGGAACGGTTTGCCGCACAGACGCGCGAATTGCTTGAAGATGGGTTCCATTACGAGGAACGCATCGCGACGCGTGGCTTGATCGCCACGCGCGAAGCGAACTGGCATGACCTGTTCAACGCGATGATCTGGTTGCGTTATCCGCAACTGAAGCGCGCGCTCAACCGCCAGCAGATGGCCCAGATCATGCAGGTTGGCCGGCGCGAGCGTTCGCGCCCGCAATGCGCGCAGACGCATTTCGACGAAGCCGGCGTGATCGTGACGGTGAAAGATCCAGCATTGCTGGCGCTATGGGATCGGCACGACTGGTACAGCCTGTTTTGGCGCCGGCGTGCGGCATGGGTGGATGGCTTGATGGCGGTGGAACTGTTTGGCCATGCCTTGCTGGAGCATGCATTGACACCGGGCAAGCTGTTGGTGGGCAAGGCGCTGGCAGTGACGGTGGATGAGCGCGTGGCACGAGCGGACGCTCTCGAAGGTTGCGCTGAGGCCATTGCAGAGGGCCGCTGGCTACGCGATCCGCAGGAATTGCGACCGCTGCCGTTGTCGGGCATTCCCGGCTGGCATGCAGCCGGCGAAGAAGAAGCATTTCACCGGCATGCGGCGTGTTATCAACCGCTGCGCGAAGGGCGGCGTTATCCCGCGCCCCTGGATCTCCGCAGCCTGGGGTAAGCGGAACGCGAACTCCAACTCCAACATGCGTCATGTCATGTGTACGGTGTCGGGATTCGCGTTCCGCTCCCCTCAACCTGCAAAATTCACGCGTCGGCATACTCCACCGCAATCACCGCGAACCGCGTGTGGCCAGCCGGCAGCTCCGCTTCGAACTCGTCATCCAGCTTCTTCTTCAATACCGCCCGTGCCAGCGGCGAATCGATGCTGATCCAGCCGCGCTTGGCATCCGTCTCGTCGGGACCGACGATGCGATAGCGCGCCGTCTCGCCGTTGTCGGTGTTTTCCAGCTCGATGATGGCGCCGAAGAATACGGTTGCACGGTCAGCGGGCGCACCTTCGGCAACCTTCAAGGATGGAATGCGCTTGCTGAGGTAGCGCACGCGGCGGTCGATTTCGCCAAGTTGCTTCTTGCGATAGGTGTACTCGGCGTTTTCCGAGCGATCGCCTTCGGCCGCGGCAGCGGCGAGTGCTTTCACCACTTCCGGGCGCAGGGTATGCCACAGGTGATCGAGCTCGCTCTTGAGTTTTTCAAAGCCCTCGCGGGTGATGATCGCAGTGGAGCGTGGGGCAGGGGGACGCCAGCGGGTCATGGCGATACCACGCTCGGGGCTGCCAGTGCGCGCCCGGATACGAGCGAAAAGCTTGGACCGCGTCTGCACGCGCTCAAGCAATGTCCGTTGTAGGCAAGGCGCGTTTTCTGCAAACAGTTATTGCGTTTGTTGCAAATGTCTGGCATGAAGGCCTCCAAAGACTGGGGCCCGATTTTACGGTGTAGCCGCGCGGTATCGAACAAAGACCGCGCGACATCGACAAGAACGTGTTTTGAGTCTGCCCGCGCAGCCGGGCTTAGGCTGCGTTCTTCAGTACCCGGTGTACCCAACATGCCTTATCGTTCCATTCAACGTTCTTTGTGCCTGGCTTTGTCGGTCGCCGCGCTGATGCAATTGACTGCCTGCGCGGCCACCCAGGGCAGCGTGGCGCCCAAGCCGCCCTCGGCGACCGTCACCGCCTTGTACGGCCAGCTCGATCAGGCCAGCGGCAGTTACGAAACCGCCTTGCAGCAGACCCGCGCGGGCGATACGCAGGGGGCGCAGAAAACGCTGGATACCTCGCTCGACCAGTTGCGCGATGCCGCCGCACGTTGCGGCGCCACGCCGGGTTGCGATTCGCAGCGCTTCTTTTCGGTGTTCGATCACCTGTTGCGCTTGAAGGATGGCAGCTTCATCGGCGATCAGACCCCGGATGAAGAAACCGACGGCGGGCCCCTCACCGGTGAAGCCGGTGCCGGCAGCCTGCCGGAGGCGCAGCGTAGCGTCACGTTGTTGCGCGGGCATAAGCTTTCCGAGCTGATCGCCATGAACGGCCCGGTGAAGGCTGCGCTGGAAATGTGGCTTACGCAGTGGCGCGGCAACCTGATGGATGCGTACGTCAACTACCAGTTCCTGCGCCACGAGATGTGGCCGCAGTACCAGAGCGAAGGGCTGCCGGAGGCTTTGCTGTTCGGCATCATGGCCAAGGAATCCGGTGGCAAGGTGCATGCGGTGTCGCGTTCCGGCGCGGCCGGCCCGCTGCAATTCATGTACGCCACGGGGCTGCGTTTCGGGCTGACCGAGCAGGATGGTTTCGATACGCGTTTCGATCCGGCCGAGTCGGCGCGCGCGAATGCCGAGTACGTCAACGAGCAGTTGAAAGCCTTCAACGACAACCTCGAGCTCACCCTGGCGGCCTACAACGGCGGCGAAGGGCGCATGCGCCGGCTGGTGGGCGATGACACCTCGGTAAGCTTCTACGACCCGCGCATCTATGCGCAGGTCTCGCAGGAAACGCGCGACTACGTGCCGGCGGTGCTGGCGGCTGCCTGGCTGTTCCTGCATCCGGACAGCTACAACCTGCGCTTCCCGCGTGTGGATGGCCAGCAGGGCAGCATCACGCTCAAGCGCAGCGCGTCGATTTCGGAACTGACCGTATGCCTGGGTTCGGCCAACGACATGCCGGATGGCTGGTTCCGCACCTTGCGCAATCTCAATCCGCGCCTCGACCCGCAGCAGGAGCAACCGGTGGGCGCGGTGCTGCAGATACCCAAGTCGCTGGAGAAGGTCTATGCGGCGCGCTGTGTCGACGGCCCATGGCCGATTCTCGCCAGCGATCTGCACAACGCCGTGGTGCCGGTATTCCTCAATCCGCCGGCTGCGACGGACCCGGTGGTGCGCTACACGGTGCGCCGTGGCGACACGCTGGGCGCGATCGTGCGCAAGCATGGCAGTTGCAGCAGCGAAACGGAGGTCGCGCGCATGAACAACCTCAAGTTCAATCACGTAAAGGCAGGGCAGGTGCTGAAGTTGCCGAGCTGTCGCTGATCGGACGCGCTTGCTTCGCAGGCTGGGATTTCATCCAGCCTGCGTTTCCCCATTCAAGGCCGAGGGACGAGTAGCGAGGTTGCTTGAAACGGACGCCGCCTGGAGCAATCCGTGTCTCGCCTCGTCAGTCACCGTTTCAATTCCGCGGCGGGAGCAAAGGCTGTGACGCCCTCGCTACTCGTCGCTCGCCCCTGTCATGCGGCATGCGGCGCAGTGCGTCGCGCCCGCGTTGCGTTGGCGCAGCCGGTTTTCAGTCGATCAAGCGAAGCTCAGGCTGCCGCGCCCGAGCGCATCCACTGGGCCATGGTGTCCGGCTGTTCGCCGGTGGCGTCGCGCAATTCGCGCAGCACGCGCAAAAACTGGCGATGCTGCGGTTGCAGGCTGGTGTACGACGAATCCTTGGTTTCGTGATACGCCACGGCCAGCCACAGGGCGATGCCGCGCAGGGCGACTTCGGGATTGTCGGATTGGGCGCGGCTGAAACCGATGTCGGTGCCTTGGCCCCACGGCTTATAGCGCTGGTCGGGTGAGGTGTTGTACAGGTGCGGAAACTCGCAACGGGAGGCTTGGCCGATTTCGCGGAGCGTCATGACACCCAGGCGAGCGCGGGTGCGTTGGGGCAAGGCGGAGATGCTGCGTTCGATGTGCCGGAACTGACGCTGCAACTGCCGCGCGCGAATCATCGCGATCAGGCGGGTGACCATCTGCATGTGACCCCTCGTTGGACAGATCCGCGAAGGCGCGGATTGAGCAAGAGGATAGCGAGCCGTTTTAAGGCTGGGCGCCGAAAACGTCACAAAATGACGACAAATGTCAAAACGCGGCAAGTCGTGCTTGTCATCACGACTTGTCTTGTCCATCAAGTGTGATGCATATCACCTAATCGCTGGCCAACCTTGATCACCTGCTGTGCGGCGAGCGGATCCAGTTCGCCCACGCCATCGGGCAGCAGCACGATCACGGTGGAGCCCATGTTGAAGCGCGCCATCTCGGCGAAGCGATCCAGTTCGATGTTCTGTGCTTCGAACGATTTGCGGCGAATCGACGGTGCATACGGCGGAATCACCAGGCCATCCCATACGGTGGCAACCGACGACACCAGGATCGCGCCCACCATCACCACGGCGAATGGACCGTGCGTGCTTTCGAAGTGGCACACCAACCGTTCGTTGCGGGCGAACAGGCGGGGGATCGCATCCACCGCGAACGGCGCGACGCTGAAGATGCGCCCCGGGATATGCACGGTTTCTTTCAGCTTGCCGCGCAACGGCATGTGCACGCGGTGATAGTCGCGCGGCGACAGGTAGATGGTGACGAAGCGGCCGTTGCGATAGGGCGCGGCAGCTGCTTCATCGCCAAGCAATTCGGCGGCGGTGTAGCTCTGGCCTTTGGCCTGAAATATGCGTCCGTCGTCAATGGAGCCCGCTTGGCTGATGCGGCCATCGGCCGGCGAAATCAGGGCGCCGGGAGCCGCATCCGCCCGGCGGGCATCGGGGCGCAATTTGCGCGTGAAGAACGCATTGAAATGAGAATAGGCAAATGGATCGGCTTGGGCGGCTTCGGTCATGTCGACCTGATAGCTGCGCACGATCTTGCCGATCAGGAAGTTCTTCCACGGCCCAAAGGTCCAGCGCGTGGCCCAATAGACCACGCGTGACAAGGCCCGATGGGGAAGGATGTATTGCAGGAATACCTTGAAAGTCATCCGGCAAGTATAAGGAATCGGAGCGATTCCTGACCAAGCCGGGGAGGCCAACTCCATGAGCTTGCATGAGTCACCCGACCTTGAGTCGCTATACTTCACGACCCCTAAGCCGGACCGTGCCCACGTGACTGCCGAACTCGCCTCGATCATCGACTTCATCCGCTACGGTGCCAGCCGTTTTTCCGCAGCGGGTCTTACCTTCGGTCACAGTCACGACAACCCGATCGACGAAGCCACCCACCTGGTGCTGGCCAGCCTGCATCTGCCGCCGGACATTCCGCCGGCCTATGGCGCCGGCAGGCTGACCGAGGAAGAGCGCGTACGCGTGCTGCAGCTGATCGAGCGCCGCATCAGCGAACGTCTGCCGGTGGCCTACCTGGTTGGCGAAACCTGGTTCGCGGGCATCAAGTTCAAGAGCGACCGCCGCGCCCTGGTGCCGCGCTCGCCGATCGCCGAGCTGATCGAGTCCGGCTTCACGCCCTGGCTGGATGGCCGGCACGTGGAGCGTGCGCTGGACCTGTGCACCGGCTCGGGCTGCATCGGCATCGCCATGGCGGCCTACAACCCGCACTGGCAGGTGGATGTCGTCGACATCAGCGACGACGCGTTGTCGCTGGCGCGCGAAAACGTGGGCCTGGTCCATGTGGGTGAGCGTGTCGAGGTGGTCCGCTCGGATCTGTTTGCGGGCGTGCAGGGTCGCAAGTACGACCTGATCGTTTCCAATCCGCCTTACGTCACCGAAGACGAATACACCGCGTTGCCCGGTGAATACCGCCATGAGCCCAAACTGGGACTTACCTCCGGCGAAGACGGTCTCGACGCCTGCCTGCGCATTCTCGACCAAGCTGCCGACCACCTTACCGAAGAGGGGTTGTTGATCGTAGAGGTCGGCGAGAGTGAGCAAGCCCTGGTCGCCTTGCTGCCGGATGTGCCGTTCGTGTGGATCGAGTTCAAGGTTGGCCAGATGGGCGTGTTCGCGCTGGAGCGGCGCGACCTGGTCGAGCATCTCGACGCCATTCGCGCAGCGGCGCTCGAACGTAGCCGATCATAGATTGGTTCCCCCGGATCAGTTCGGGCTAACCCAACCTACAGAGTAAGGTGGCTGCTTATGCGCCGACGATTCATAAGCGCACGGCCCCGGGCCATGGCAAGATGCGAGACCACCCCGGCTGAGGCCAGGTCAGTTCCATCGCCATTTCGGTTCCCTACGTGTCCAGCAATTCCACCGGCAAGCTGTTTACCGTTACCACCTTCGGCGAAAGCCACGGACCGGCCATCGGCTGCGTGATCGACGGTTGTCCGCCGGGCCTGGCGATTGCGCCGGAGGAATTCCGCATCGACCTCGATCGCCGTGCCACCGGCCGCAGCCGGCACACCTCGCAGCGCAAGGAAGCCGATGAGGTGGAGATTCTCTCCGGCGTCTACGAGGGCCATACCACCGGCACGCCGATCGCGCTGCTGATCCGCAATACCGACCAGCGCAGCAAGGATTACGGCGATATCGCGCAGACCTTTCGTCCGGGCCATGCCGATTACACCTATTGGCAGAAATACGGCATCCGCGATCCGCGCGGCGGCGGGCGTTCGTCCGCGCGCGAAACCACCATGCGCGTGGCGGCGGCGGTGATCGCCAAGAAGTGGCTGGCCGAGCGCCATGGCGTGCGCGTTCGTGGCTATCTGGCGCAACTGGGTGAGGTCGTTCCGCAAGGTTTCGATTGGGAAGCGATCGAGCAAAACCCATTCTTCTGGCCGCACGAAGCGCAGGTGCCGGAGCTGGAGAAATACATGGACGCGCTGCGCAAGTCCGGCGACTCGGTCGGTGCGCGCGTGAACGTCGAAGCCGAAGGCGTGCCGCCGGGCTGGGGCGAGCCGATCTACGGCAAGCTCGATGGCGACCTCGCCGCCGCGTTGATGTCGATCAATGCGGTGAAAGGCGTGGAGATCGGCGACGGCTTTGCCGCAGTCACGCAGCGTGGCAGCCAGCATCGCGACGAAATGCATATGGACGGCTTTACGTCCAACCATGCCGGTGGCATTCTCGGTGGCATCAGCACGGGGCAGGCAGTGCGGGCCTCGATTGCGCTCAAGCCCACTTCGAGCATCCTGATTCCCGGCCGGAGCGTGAACCTGGCTGGCGAGTCGGTCGACGTGGTGACCAAGGGACGCCATGATCCCTGCGTCGGCATACGCGCCACGCCCATTGCGGAGGCCATGATGGCGCTGGTGCTGATGGATCATGCCTTGCGCCATCGCGCCCAGTGTGGCGACGTGGGCGAGATAAAACCGCGCATTCCCTGATCGGGCTGTCTTTTCTGCTGGCAAACTCGGATATTCATACATTTTGGTGATGCTTCCTATTTCCTCGCCGTCATTCCCGCGAAAGCGGGAATCCACGTCGCTCAGGAGCTAAAAGCGAAGATGGATTCCCGCTTTCGCGGGAATGACGTCCAGGCAATATGCAAGTTGTACCGTTCCCAACCATTCCACGATGAGCACGCAACACAACGTCTGGGTTTCCCGCCCGCTATTCCCTGAAGTACTGGACCAGCTGGCCCAGTACGTGGAAGTGCAGGCCGAAACCAGCGAGCGCAAGCATTCGGCAGTGGAGCTGCGCGAAAAGCTCGCCAGCGTTGATGGCGCCATCATCAGCCTGAGCGATCGTATCGACGGCGAGGTGATTGCCGGCAATCGCCGCCTGCGCGCCATCGCCAACCTCGCCGTGGGCTACAACAATCTCGACGTGCCCGCACTGACCGCAGCAGGCATCCTGGCCACCAATACGCCGGACGTGCTGAACGAAACCACTGCCGACTATGCGTGGGCCTTGCTGCTCGCTGCGGCCAGGCGCGTAAGCAGCGCGGAGCGTTGGCTGCGTGCGGGACATTGGCGCGGCGGCATGCGTTTCGACGATTGGCTCGGCCTGGACGTCCATGGCAAGACGTTGGGTATCCTCGGCATGGGCCGCATCGGCCAGGCGATTGCGCGGAGGGCCTACGGCTTCGGCATGCCTGTGCTCTATCACAACCGTTCGCGCCTGCCGATAGATACGGAACGCGAATGCCGCGCCGCCTGGGTGGAAAAAACCGAGCTGCTCAAGCGGGCGGATCATCTGATGCTGGTGCTGCCGTACAACGCGCAGAGCCATCACGCGATCGGCGCATCCGAACTCGCGCTGATGAAACCCACCGCCGTATTGGTAAACATTGCTCGCGGTGGCATCGTCGATGACGCCGCGCTGGCTGTTGCCTTGCGCGAAGGCCGAATCGCCGCGGCAGGGCTCGACGTCTTCGAAGGCGAGCCTGTCGTGCATCCCGCTCTGCGCGAACTCGACAACGCCGTGCTCAGCCCGCATATCGCCAGCGCCAGCGCCGACACGCGCCGCGCCATGGCACAGCTGGCGGCCGATAATCTGCTGGCTGCATTGGGCCATGGGCCCAATGCCGGATATCCCCCTTCATTGCTCAATCCCGACGCAAGGAAGGGGCATGAAACGAAAGCGTGATACAGCTCACGCCAGCAGTGCCGTGCCATGCCCTCCGCGCACTGTGCCGGCTAGATTCCCATTTGGGTTTCAGCCGCGCGGTGACCTTTCAACCCAGGCAATTCAATACGACAAGTGACCTAACGAGATGAGCAAGAAGAGTAGCTACAAGGTAGCCATGGTGGGCGCCACGGGCGCCGTCGGCGAAACCCTGCTGAGCATCCTGGCTGAGCGCGAATTCCCGGTCAGCGAGCTGGTGCCGCTGGCGAGCGCGCGTTCGGCCGGCAGCAAAGTGGAGTTCGGCGGTAAACAGATCACTGTGCAGAACCTGGATGACTACGACTTCAAAGGCGTGGACATCGCCTTCTTCTCGGCCGGTGGCTCGGTCAGCCGTGCGCACGCCCCGCGCGCGGCGGCTGCCGGTGCGGTGGTGATCGACAACACTTCGGAATATCGCTACCAGGACGATATCCCGCTGGTGGTGAGCGAAGTGAATCCGCACGCCATCGCGCAGTACACCACGCGCGGCATCATCGCCAACCCGAATTGCTCCACCATGCAGATGCTGGTTGCGCTGGCGCCGATCCATCGCGCGGTGGGCATCGAGCGCATCAATGTGGCGACGTATCAGTCGGTCTCCGGCGCAGGCCGCTCGGGCATGGAAGAGCTGGGCAAGCAGACCGCTGCGCTGCTCAACTTCCAGGACGTGGAAAAGTCCAAGTTCCCCAAGCAGATCGCGTTCAACGTGATCCCGCACATCGACGAGTTCCAGGCCAACGGCTACACCAAGGAAGAAATGAAGATGGTGTGGGAGACGCGCAAGATCCTGGAAGACGAATCCATCCAGGTGAACCCCACCGCGGTGCGCGTGCCGGTGTTCTACGGTCACTCCGAAGCCGTACACATCGAGACACGCGACAAGATCACCGCCGAACAGGCGCGCGAGCTGCTGCAGCAGGCGCCTGGCGTGGTCGTGCAGGACGAGCGCAAGCCTGGCGGCTATCCCACGCCGGTGGGCGATGCCGCGGGACAGGACCCGGTGTACGTGGGCCGCATCCGCGAAGACATCTCGCACGATCGCGGGTTGGACATGTGGGTCGTCTCTGACAACATTCGCAAAGGCGCCGCCCTCAACGCGGTGCAGATCGCGGAATTGCTGATTGAGGATTACCTGTAATGCAACGCTTCGCCCTGGTTTTGCTGGGTTGCCTGCTGGCTTCGAATCTTTTTGCACAATCGTCGGCCGATACCGTGCGTCAGGCCAAGAAGGTCAACCAGCGCGTCTCCCAGCACCAGGCCGAAGTACAGCGCCTACAGCAGGACGTAAGCCAGCAGGAATCCGCCAGCCAGCAGGCGGCGGAGCGGTTGCAGCAGCAGGATCGCACCATCGCCCAGCTGCGCAAGCAGCTCAAGGCGGCCCAGGACAACGCCAGGACACCGGCCACCGGGCATTGATGGCCGTCACGCCCGGCGGAAAAAGTCGCCGTGAAACAGGTTCGGCGGGCAAATCTGGTATTGTTGATTGACGTTTATCTAACTAAAGTGACGCCTTCCAGGAGGAAGGCGCCGCAAGCTGCGGTGTCTTTTCAATAAAGCGTCCGGGGTGTCTCGGGGGAGCCAAGCGATGAATCGTTCGTTGAAGCTGTCGATACTGCTGGCGCTTGCGCTCGGCAGCACTCAGGCGGCAGCCGTGGAGCTGGGCCAGGCCCATATCAAATCGGCACTGGGCCAACCCTTGCTGGTCGACATACCCGTCACCCACGGCACCCCGGCGGAGCTGCAAAGCCTGAGCGCCGAGCTGGCCCCCAACGACGCCTTCGTCAAGGCTGGCAGCCAGCGCCCGGCCATTCCCCTGCAATTCAGCGTGGTGGATGACAACGGCCACAAGGTGATCCGCGTCACCAGCAGCAGTCCCGTCGACGATCCCTACCTCGACCTGCTGGTGGAAGTGAACAGCAGTACCGGCAGCAACGTGCGCGAGTTCGCGATCCTGCTCGATCCGCCCGGCAAGGTGACGCAGGCGGCCAGCAGTGCGCCCGCGCGCCATCGTGCGCCGGCCAGCAGCACATCGACCAGTAGCGAAAGTGCGGCCGCACCGTCGCGCCGTTCGAGCGTGCCGGCACGCAATGCCGCCGCGCCGGAAGTGAAGAATGGCCAGTTCGGTCCGGTGGAGAAGGGCGCCACGCTGTCGCATATCGCCGCCGAGGTCGCGCCGAGCGGCGTCGACACCAACCAGATGATGCTGGCGCTGAAATCCGCCAATCCGGATGCCTTCTACCGCGACAACATCAATGCCCTGAAAGCGGGCGCGATCCTGCGCGTGCCGTCGCGCGACGACGCCGTCGCCACCGCCGTGGCCGCCGCCGCGGCAGCGGTGCGCCAGCAGAACGCCGATTGGCGCAACGGCAGCACCACGCCGGTGGCTGTTGCCGCCGGTGGCACGCGCGAGAATGCCACGGTGGCGCCGACCGCCAACAGCAATGCCGACCGCCTGGCGCTTGTACCGCCGGGCAGCGAAGGCCACGCGGCCGGTGGCTCGAACGGCAAGGGCGCCAACGCCGCCGTGCGCCAGGAATTGCAGCGCAGCCAGGAAACGCTCGCCTCCCTGCAGCAGCAGAGCGATGAGCTGAAGTCGCGGCTGAAAGACCTGGAAGACATCAACAACAAGAACCAGCGTCTGCTGTCGCTGAAAGACAACGAAATCGCCGACCTGCAAAAGCAGCTGGCCGACGCGCGCAAAGCCGCCGGCAAGCCTGCTGCGCCGGCACCCGCGCCAGCTCCGGCGCCTGAGGTTGCCAGCAAGCCGGTCGCTCCGGTCGCGGCGCCGTCTCCGGCTCCCGCTCCGGCCATGGCGACGGCAGCAACGGCGCCCAAGCCCGCCGCTGCCGCCTCGGCCCCGCATAACGTGGTGACCACGCCGCTCAATGCGCCGGCCAAGCCGAAGCCCGTGGTTCAGCCGCATCACGTGCCGACGCCGGCGCAGGAAGAGCAGCCCTGGTACATGGAAACCTGGGCCTGGGCCGCGGGTGCTGCCGTGGTCGTACTTGGCCTCGTGGGCCTGCTGCTGTCGCGTCGCGGCAAGTCCGGCGCCAAGCCGTCCAAGGGCGCGGCACCGACCAAGGGCGGTTCGCTGGCGGATCGCTTCGGCACGGCGGACGAGGGCGAAGGCCACGCCGGTTCCGATCCGGATCAGGACGAGCTGCTCGACCAACTGGCCGAACAGCCCGATGACATCGGCCTGCATCTGGAGTTGGTCAGCCTGTACTACACCCGCCGCGACGTCGAGCATTTCGAAGCCGCCGCCGAAGCCATGCACGCGCACATCACCGATCCGGACCAGCCCGAGTGGCAGGATGTGGTGCACATGGGGCGTGACCTGGCCCCGGGGCATCCGCTGTTTGCCGAAGCGGGCGCGGACGCCACCACCATGCGCGAGCCGGCTCATCATTTTGACCTGGACAGCTACAGCAACCCGTCCGCGCCGGAGCCTGTTGCACCGGCCAAGAGCTCCTCGGCGCAGCCTTCCAAGGTCAGCGAATACCATTTCGATTTCGATCTGACGCCGCATCATCCGGAAGCGCTCAGTCGCGCTGCCGCTCCGGCGCCCGCGCCTGCCGCCGCCGTGAAAGAGGCGGACGAGGAAGAGCCGATTTCCACCTGGAAATTCGACGAGCCGCTGGAGGCACCGCAAGCGCATACGGAGCAGGTCGAACACACCGACCATGACAACTTCGGCGAGCTGCACGACGATCCTGTCGATACCAAGCTTGACCTGGCTCGCGCCTATCTCGACATGGGCGATCCGGACGGCGCCCGTGCCATGCTGGAAGAAGTGCTGCACGAAGGTAGCCAGATGCAAAGAGATGTGGCCAAGGAGCTGCTCGAAAAGATCAGCTGATTCGTCTTGGTTGCCAACACACCCGTTCGGGCCGGCCATGCCGGCCCGAAGCATTTTCGTCACCTGCTACTCTTATCCACTTCTTGAATTTTGATCTTCACGGTCACGCATGCGCATCGCCTTGGGCATCGAATACGACGGCACCGATTTCTTCGGCTGGCAGCGGCTGAGCCACGGCGCCAGCGTGCAGGCCAGCCTGGAGCGGGCGCTTTCGTTCGTCGCGGCCGAGGCCATCGAAGTAACCTGTGCAGGCCGCACCGATGCTGGTGTGCATGGCCGTTGCCAAGTGGTGCATTTCGATACCGGTGTGCAGCGCGACCTGCGGGGTTGGGTGCTCGGCGGCTGCTCGAATCTTCCAGCGAGTGTGGCCGTGTTGTGGGCCAAGGTGATGTCCGATGATTTCCACGCACGCTTTTCCGCGCGCAGCCGGCGCTATCGTTACACCTTGCTCAATCGCACCATTCGACCTGCGCTGGATGCGCGCTACGTGGCCTGGGAGCGCCTGCCGCTGGACGCGGAACGCATGCATGCCGCCGCGCAGGCCTTGATCGGCGAGCATGATTTCTCCGCGTTTCGCGCCATATCGTGCCAGGCCGCGCACGCTCGCCGTGCAGTGAAATACCTGCGCGTGCATCGCGACGGCGAGCAGGTGATCGTGGATATCGAAGCAAACGCGTTCCTGCATCACATGGTGCGCAACATCGTCGGCTCGCTGCTGGTGGTGGGTCGCGGCGAACAATCACCCGAATGGATAGCGGAGCTGCTGGCTGGGCGAAACCGCGAAGTGGCCGGCCCCACCGCCGCCGCTTCGGGGCTCACCTTCATCGGTCCGCGCTATGAAAAACGTTGGGGTCTACCTGAGGAGGTGAGCGAATGACGCGCATCAAATGTTGCGGCATGACCCGCGTCGAGGATGCCTTGCTCGCCGCCGAACTTGGTGCCGATGCCATTGGCGTAGTGCTCACGTCGCGTAGCAAGCGGCAGGTATCGCTGCGGCAGGCGCGCGCCATCGTCGAGGCGATGCAGCCGTTCGTCACCACGGTGGCGTTGTGCATGGATGAGGAGGCGAACTTCGTGCAGGAGATCATCGACACCGTTCGCCCCTCGATGCTGCAGTTCCACGGCAATGAGAGCGACGAATGGTGCAAGCAATTCGGCCAGCCCTACTTGAAGGCCATCGCGATGGGTGCGGGTGCTGCGGCGCTGTACCAGTTGCGTGATCATCCGCACGCGGCCGGGCTGCTGCTCGATGGACACGGCCTCGGCGAACCGGGCGGCAGCGGCAAATTGTTCGACTGGTCGCTGATGCCACGCGACCTGAAACAGCCGCTGCTGCTGGCCGGTGGCTTGACGCCCGAGAACGTCGCTGCAGCGATCCGCATGGCACGGCCGTGGGCGGTGGATGTGTCGAGCGGTATCGAATCGGCGCCGGGCATCAAGGATTGCGGCAAGATGCGTGCGTTCATGGCAGCGGTGCGTGCCGAGGCATAACCGGGTAGCTGGGATGACAATCCCAGCACCGGGATGCGCAAAAAAAAGCTGCGATTTCATCCCGGCCTACATCCCTAGGGCGTGGCGCATCCACGCCGCCAGCGCATCAACGCGGCGATCGTTCCTGCGCCGCGGTGTCGCCAGAATCCAGCTCGCATCCGTCTGCTGGAATCCCCACGGTGCAAGCAAACGTCCTGCGTCGATATCGTCCTGCACCAGCTGTGCTGGCGCGATGGCTACGCCAAGTCCTGCGACCGCGGCTTCCAGCAGATAGAACAGATGGGTAAAGCCCTGTCCGTAATGCAGGGATTCAAACGGAATGCCATTCGCCCGTGCCCACGCCGGCCACGCCTGGGGACGCGAGCTGGTGTGCAGCAGGGCTTCGTGGCTCAACGCGGGAGCGCCATGTTCCAGCAAGCGCTCGAGACCCGCATGGCGTGGGCTGACCACGGCGCCGATGCGTTCGGGTGCCAACACATGGATCTGCCAGCCAGCTGGCCATGGCGGTGTCGCCACGGCCAGTGCGGCATCGGGTTCGGCATGGCGGGGTGCAAGCGGATCTTCTTCCGGTGACAAATGCAGCCGCAGCAACGGCAGATCGCGTTCCAGCCGTTCCAGGCGGGGAATCACCCAGCGGGCGAGCAGGCTGCCGGCGCAGCCGAGCACGAACGGTGCATCGTTGCGGATACGTTGCAGATCGGCCCAGCCTTCGCGCAATTGCTCGAATGCACTGCTGACGCGATCGCGCAGTTCCTCCCCAATGGCGGTAAGCGCCACACCGCGTCCCTGGCGAACAAACAGCGGTTTGTCCAGGGCTTCTTCCAGCACGCGCAGTTGTCGGCTGATGGCGCCGTGGGTGACGTGCAGCTCCTCCGCGGCACGGCCGACGCTGCCCAGGCGGGCGGTGGCCTCGAAGGCGCGCAAGGCGTTGAGGGAAGGCAGGTCACGCACGGTGTGGTGAGTTTTTCTAACGGGTGACGGTGATCATATCGCTTTTTCGATCGTCTCAATCGCGCTATTTTCCTTATTCCAGGGCGTCCATCCGGCGTCTCCGTCTTCCATAGGATTTCTGACCAATGATCCAGGATTTCCACCAGTGGCCCGATCCCCACGGGCGCTTCGGCGACTTCGGCGGGCAATATGTGGCCGAAACCCTGATGGCCCCGCTGGCCGAGCTCACCGAGGCTTACCTGCGCCTGCGCGAGGACCCCGAGTTCCTGGCTGAACTGGATCGCGACCTCACCTACTACGTCGGACGCCCCAGCCCGATCTACCACGCCGAACGGCTGTCGAAGCACGTCGGCGGCGCACGCATCCTGCTCAAGCGTGAAGACCTGAACCACACCGGCGCGCACAAGATCAACAACACCATCGGCCAGGCCTTGGTCGCCAAGCGCATGGGCAAGCCGCGCGTGATCGCCGAGACCGGCGCCGGCCAGCATGGCGTGGCCACCGCGACAGTCGCGGCGCGTTTTGGCTTGAAGTGCGTGGTGTACATGGGCGCCGTCGATATCGAGCGGCAGAAGATCAACGTCTACCGCATGAAGCTGCTCGGCGCCGACGTGGTGCCGGTGACGTCGGGCTCGAAAACGCTCAAGGACGCATTGAACGAAGCGATGCGCGACTGGGTCACCAACGTCGCCGACACGTTCTACATCATCGGCACTGTCGCCGGCCCGCATCCGTATCCGATGATGGTGCGCGATTTCAACGCCATCGTCGGGCGCGAGGCGCGTGCGCAGATGCTGGAACAGTACGGCCGCCTGCCGGATGTGCTTACCGCGTGCGTGGGCGGCGGCTCGAACGCGATCGGTTTGTTCCATGCCTTCCTCAACGACAGCGGGGTGCGCATGGTCGGTGCCGAGGCGGCAGGCGAGGGCATCGCTACCGGCCACCATGCTGCGTCACTCGCGGCGGGACGACCCGGTGTGCTGCACGGCAATCGCACCTATGTGTTGTGCGACGACAACGGCCAGATCACCGAAACGCATTCGGTCTCGGCCGGCCTCGATTACCCGGGCGTCGGCCCGGAGCACGCTTTCCTCAAAGACGCCGGCCGGGCCGACTATGTTGGTGTGACCGACGACGAAGCCCTGGAAGCTTTCCACTTGCTCGCACGCACCGAAGGCATTCTTGCCGCGCTGGAATCCAGCCACGCCGTGGCGCAGGCCCTGAAGCTGGCGCGCGAGCTGCCGAAGGACGGCATCGTGCTGTGCAATCTTTCCGGCCGAGGCGACAAAGACGTGCATACGATCGCCGCACGCGAAGGAGTGCAGGTATGAGCCGCATTGATCAACGCTTTGCCGTGCTGAAGGCCGCGGGCCGCACCGGCTTGATCCCGTTCGTCACTGCCGGCGATCCCGCGCCGGAACATACCGTGGCCTTGATGCACGCGCTGGTCGATGCCGGCGCCGACGTGATCGAGTTGGGCGTGCCGTTTTCCGATCCGATGGCCGATGGCCCGGTGATCCAGCACGCCAGCGAGCGCGCCATCGCCAAGGGCGTGGGTTTGGCCGACGTACTCACCTGGGTGGCCGCATTCCGCGAGCGTGACCAGAACACGCCAATCGTGCTGATGGGCTATCTCAATCCGGTGGAAATCCGGGGCTTCCAGCGCTTTGCGGATGAAGCCGTCAAGGCGGGCGTCGATGGCGTGCTGCTGGTGGATTGCCCGCTGGAAGAAGCTGCCGTGCTGGCGCCGTTGCGCAACGCCGGCCTCAAGCAGATTCTGCTCGCCGCACCCACGACCGCACCCGAGCGTATGGCGCAATTGTGCGAGGCCGCCGACGGTTTCCTGTACTATGTATCGTTCGCCGGCATCACGGGGGCGGGACGCTTGAGTACGCAGGACATCGCCGCACGCGTGGCAGATATCCGTAAGCGCGCCAAAGCGCCAGTCGCTGTTGGGTTCGGCGTGAAGGATGCGCAGAGCGCGAAAGCCATCAGCGGATTCGCCGACGCAGTAGTGATCGGCAGTGCGTTGGTGGAGCGCCTGGATGGTGCGAAGACGGCCTCGGAGATCACGGCAACGATCGATGATTTCCTTCGCCCGATCCGCGCGGCACTGGATGCTGCTTGAAGTATTAGCTGATTGAGGCGGAATCCATGAATTGGCTGCAAAAAATCATGACACCCCGCGTGCGGACGCAAGGCGCCGCCGCCGGCAAGGGCAAGGTACCCGAAGGTGTATGGGAGAAATGCGGCGGCTGCGGCGCCGTGCTGTACAAACCGGAGCTGGAACGCAATCTGATGGTATGCCCCAAGTGCGGCCACCATCATGCGATCGGCGCACGCGAACGCCTGCTGTCGTTCCTCGACGAAGGCAGTACGCAGGAACTGTGGGCCAGCATGGAGCCCAACGATCCGCTCAAGTTCCGCGATTCCAAGAAGTACCGCGACCGCATCGTTGCCGCACAGAAATCCACGGGCGAAAAAGATGCGCTGATCGCGATGAGCGGCAAGCTCAAAGAGCATCCGATGATGGCGGTGGCCTTCGAGTTCTCCTACATGGGCGGCTCGATGGGTTCGGTGGTCGGCGAGAAGTTCACGCGCGCCGCCGAACGTGCGTTGAGCGAATGCAGCGCCCTGGTGTGCTTCTCCGCCACGGGTGGTGCACGCATGCAGGAGGCGTTGTTCTCGCTGATGCAGATGGCCAAGACGTCGGCCGCACTGGCGCGTTTGCGCGAAGCCGGTGTGCCGTACATCAGCGTGCTGACGCATCCGACCACCGGCGGCGTGTCCGCCAGCCTTGGCATGCTGGGCGATATCAACGTCGGCGAGCCCAAGGCGCTGATCGGCTTCGCTGGCCCGCGTGTGATCGAGCAGACCGTGCGCGAGACCTTGCCGGAAGGCTTCCAGCGTTCGGAGTTTTTGCTGGAGCACGGCGCGATCGACATGATCGTCGACCGCCGGCAGATGCGCGACAAGCTGGCCGATGTGTTGAACATCCTGCGCAAGGTGCCGCGCGCGGCGTGATTTGTATTGCATGACGTAGTGAGCAGCAACGCCGCCTTCGGGCGGCGTTGTTGTTTGTGGATTGCACGATGGCACAGATGTGCATGCTCGTCATTCCGGCGAAGGCCGGAATCCAGTTTCAATACGCTGTGCGAAGCACTCAAAACCAATGAGGTGTCCTTCGGATGCATGTTTGAACTGGATTCCGGCCTTCGCCGGAATGACGAGCAAGGCTTTGCACTTTTCCACAACAAATGTGGACGCCTTCTTGAAAACCCTGTGGAAAACCCGCACACGCATCTTTCGCATCAAGCACTTGGCACACGCTGATGAAAATTTACGCAGCAAGTGCGCGTACTTTTCCACAGCGATTGTGGAAAGTATCCGGTAGAGCCTGTGGATAGATGCGCTATGTCGTTGAGCGCAAAGGTTGTGAGTACTGCGTGATGATCAATTGATCAGCGCAAACTTTGAGCAGTGCAAAGTTTGCTCAAGCGACCAGCAGCGGCGCGCCGTGCACCAGCCACAGCGACAGCGCACCGAGGCCGCTGCCAATGAAAATCGCGGCAAGCACATCGCTCGGATAATGCAAGCCGAGAATCACGCGCGACGCCGCGACCAGCGCCGTGAACGTGAGCAACAGCGGCGCGAGCAGCGGATACCACGCCAGCGCCACGATGGTGAAGCCCACCGCCTGCAACGTGTGGCCGGAGGGAAAACTGAATTCATCCAGCGGCGGCACGTGCGCAATCACGCCGGGACAGGTGCGGAACGGACGCGGGCGTCGTGTCCAGCGCTTCAATACGCGATACAGGCCCAGCGCCACCAGGCCGGTGGCGGCCATGTGCGCGGCAGCTTCCAGGCCGCGCAGGCCATCGATCAGCGCCAGCGCTGCCATCAGTGAATACCAGAACACGCCATCGCCGAGACGACTGATGATGCCGAAGAACAAGCCGACGGTATGCCGCGTTCCCCAGCGATTGGCGGCAATGCACATGCGCCGGTCGAAGGCATGCCGCGGTAGCGCGACGGACTCAGGCAGGTGCGATGGTGACATGGTGGTCATGCATGTTCTCCTCGACCAGTTCGCGCAACAGGTTTTCGAATTCGCGGATGACCGCGTCCGGTGAAAGCCGCTCGACGCTTTCCACGGCAGCACGGCCCATATGGCGGACCAGGTTCATGTCACCTGCCAGCATCACAGCGGCCGACGTAAAAGCGGCGGCTTCGCCGGAAGCGATGCGGAAGCCGTTGACGCCGTCGATCAGATGCTCGCGCGCGGCGCCTTCCGTATAAGCCACCACCGGCAGGCCGGCGGCGAGTGCTTCCAGAATGACGTTGCCGAAGGTTTCGCTGAGGCTGGGAAACGGGAACAGATCCGCGCTGGCGTAATGCGCGGCCAGTGCCTCGTCGCGCTTCATGCCGACAAAGATGAAATCCGGATGCGCCGACTGCAGCGCGGCACGGGCAGGGCCATCGCCCACCCATACGTAGCGCGCGTTCGGCGCCACGCGCTGCATGGCGCGGAATGTTTCCACCGCCAGGTCGAGATTCTTCTCCGGCGCGATGCGGCCGACGTACAGCACCACCGGTGTATCCGCATCCACGCCCCAGCTTTCACGCAAGGCGTTATCGCGCTTGGAGGGATGGAACAGCTTGGTATCCACCGCACGGCGCAACAGGCGCGCGTGATCGACGCCCATGGCCGTGAGTTCGGCCGCGAGCGCATCGGTCGGCACCAGCGTGACATGGGCGCGCTGATGAAAGCGGCGCAGGTAGCTGTGCACGACCGGCGTGAGAAAACCCACGCCATAGTGATTGGCGTAGGCGTCGAAGCGCGTATGAAAACCGGTGGCGACCGGAATGCCCAGGCGCACCGCGGTCTTTACCGCAGAACGGCCCAGCGGGCCTTCGGTGGCGACGTAGATGGCATCAGGACGGCGTTGCGTCCAGCGCTGGCGAAGTGTGCGGTAGGCAGGCAGCCCGAAGCGCAGGCCCGGATAGCGGGGCAGGGCCGCGCCGCGCGTTTCCAATGCATGGATGCCGGGTTCGTCGGCGTGGCTGGCGGTTTGACGGGGACGGATGAGATCGATCTCGTGGCCCTTTGCGGCCAGACCGGTCGCCAGACTATGCACGGTGAGTGCGACACCGTTGATCTCTGGCGGATACGTCTCGCTGATGATGCCGATACGCATGGCGCATCCTCGTCTTGTACTGGGGGATGCTCTGATTGGTTCTGCGCAGGCCCCACCGGCACTGTGTGTGCGCATGTCTTCGGGCCATCGCCTCGACAGACGGCCAGTCTGCCTTCGCCGATGTCCCTGTGATCTGCGCACACACAGTGCCGGTGGAACCTACGCAGAACCAACCAGATCATCCCTAGCATCGACTTCCGTGGTTTCGCACGGATGGCGCTCACGTGACAGGCCGGTTACGCGTGTTACGGATTGGGGAAAACCGATGTTTTCGCGAGGCCCACTCGGCTAGATTGCGTGAACGGATATCCGGATAGGAGGTTCTACATGAAACGTCTGCTGCTCGCTGTCGCGCTAACCACGGTGACCGGCGCTGCCCTTGCTGCCGATGCTCCTGCTTTACCCGTCACCAAAGCGCCGGCCGGCGCCGAGGTCTACATCATTTCGCCGCAGGACGGCGCTACCGTGCCGGAAACCTTCGTCGTGCGCTTCGGACTCAAAGGCATGGGCGTGGCGCCCGCCGGCGTCGCCCACGACAAGACCGGTCACCATCACCTGCTGGTCGATGTGAAAGAACTGCCGCCGGCTGGCCAGCCGATTGCGAACGACAAGCAGCACATGCACTTCGGCGGTGGCCAGACCGAAACCACGTTGAGGCTGCCGCCCGGCACGCACACGTTGCAGTTGGACCTGGGCGATGCCAACCACATTCCATTCGACCCGCCGGTGGTGTCGAAGGTGATCACGGTGCATGTGAAATAGCTACCGCACAAAGCCCCTCTCCCTCCGGGAGAGGGCTTGGGGTGAGGGCACGATCAGCACCTTCCCGTCATTCCGGCGAAAGCCGGAATCCAGTAAAAAAATGACGTGCGCAGCACACAACATAAAAGTTTTGAGTGCTTCGCACAGCGTATTTAAACTGGATTCCGGCCTTCGCCGGAATGACCACAAGGCGAGATTTGCCATCCAGGGAGATATGTAGATAGCTATGCCCGAGCCCGGAGAGAGGGAGTTTACTGGCGGCATCGGCTAAAATTTCCCGTTCCATCCGCCGCACCGCCGAGCTCATGACCGTCCGCACCCGCTTCGCCCCCAGTCCCACCGGTTTCCTGCACATCGGCGGCGCGCGCACCGCGCTGTATTGCTGGCTGGAAGCGCGCCGTCGCGGCGGGGAATTCCTGCTGCGCATCGAGGACACCGACCGCGAGCGTTCCACGGACGCGGCCGTGCAGGCCATCGTCGATGCGATGCAATGGCTGGACCTGAGCGCGGACCAGGCGCCGATCTTCCAGACGCATCGCCTTGAGCGCTACAAGCAAGTGGCGCTCGAACTGGTCGCGGCCGGCAAGGCCTATTACGCCTACGAAACGAAGGAAGAGATCGAAGCCATGCGCGAAGCCGCCATGGCGCGTGGCGAGAAGCCGCGCTACAACGGCTACTACCGCGAGCGCAACGAGCCCTATCGCGACGATCCGAGCCGCGTGATCCGCTTCAAGAACCCCCTGGAAGGTTCCGTGGTGTGGGAGGACAAGGTGAAGGGCCGGGTGGAATGGTCCAACACCGAACTGGACGATCTGGTGATCTTCCGCTCCGACGGCTGGCCCACCTACAACTTCGCGGTAGTCGTTGACGATATCGACATGGGCATCACCGAGGTAATCCGCGGCGACGACCACGTCAACAACACACCGCGCCAGATCAACATCTATCATGCGCTCGGCGCCAAGGTGCCGGAGTTTGCACACTTGCCGATGATCCTGGACAAGGAAGGCAAGAAGCTGTCCAAGCGCACCAACTCGGTCAGCGTGATGGAATACCGCGAGAACGGATTCCTTCCGCACGCGATCCTCAATTACCTGGTGCGCCTCGGTTGGTCGCACGGCGATCAGGAAATCTTCTCGCGCGAAGAAATGATCAGGCTGTTCGACGTGGCCGACGTCAACAAGGCCGCATCGCGTTTCGATACCGAAAAACTGCTGTGGCTCAACCAGCATTACCTGAAGACGAATGATCCGCAGGCGCTGGTGCCGGAATTCGAATGGCACCTGGCGCGTGCCGGTATCGACACCCGCAACGGTCCCGCACCGGCGGACGTGATCGTCGCCTTGCGCGATCGCGTGCAAACGTTCAAGGACATGGCCGAGCGCGCCAGGATCTGGTACGGCCCCATCATCGAATGGGATGACAAGGCGGTGACCAAGCATCTGAAGAATGACAGCGCCGTGCAGGTGTTGCAGGCCGCACGCGAATTGCTCGTCAATTGCGAATGGAAACCCGAGCCGATCCATCGGGTGATCGAACAGATCGCCGCCAAACTGGAACTGGGCATGGGCAAGATCGCCCAGCCGTTGCGCGTGGCGATGACGGGGACGCAGGTCTCACCATCGATCGATCACACCATTTACCTTGCCGGGCGTGAGATGGCGCTCAAGCGGATCGATGACGCCGTGGCACTGGCGCAGTCCTGATCTGGAGGTTGGGCTGAGCGAATGCGGACCCCGACCTCGCCATCTGCGAACATGCCATGTCGGGGTTCGCATTCGCTCACCCAACTTACGAAAGGCCCTGAGCGCATCGCAGATGGAAGAACTTCTCGCCAAAGCCACCCAAGGCGTCGACATGGGCGCGCCCGATGCGTTCATCCACATCTTCATCAACCTGATGGCGATGATCCCGTGGGCCGCGTTGTTCTGGTGGAACCTTGTCTTCGTCGCGGTGGGCGCCTTGCTCGGCTGGTGGCGTGGCAAGCTGCTGAGCGGAGTGGTCTGGGCGCTCGTGCTCGGGCCGATCGGCTGGATTGTCGTGCTGCTCGCCCCCAAGTCAGCCAAGCCTCCACCGCTGCCTCGTTAGCTGCGGTGTATGATCCTCGACGAGGTGAATCGCATTGAATAACGGCACGTCCATGAAAGATCACGTCCATCACCATCACGAAGGTCCGGCGGATTTCGTGGCGGCGGTGGAGCATGCCAGCGAGGAGCGCGGCCTGCGCCTGACGCCGCTGCGCAAGGAAGTGCTGGAACTGATCGCGGCGGCCGGCAAGCCGGTGAAGGCATACGACCTGCTCGATCAATTGCGTGAACGCCATGGCAATGCTGCCCCTCCCACCGTTTATCGCGCGCTGGATTTCCTGCTTGAGAACGGCTTCATCCACAAGCTGGAATCGATCAACGCGTTCGTGTCATGCCATCACCCCGCCGAGGCACACCAGGTACCGTTCCTGATCTGCGACGTCTGTTCCAGCGCGCAGGAAGTCTGCGACGAGCGCGTGGCCGAGCTGATCGAGGCTCAGGCCAAGACTTTCGGTTTCCGTCCCCAGGCGCAAACGCTGGAAGTGCATGGCGTGTGCAAGCAGTGCCGCAAGGCCTGAGTCTCCGGCCCATGCCGTACGGGGTCAGGCGCAGGGTCCCTTGCGGACAGGTCAGGGATGTTATAACGTAACAAAAGTTCGGTACCCTGCCGGACATTTCCGCATGGTGTCGCCCCCATGGATTCCACGCCAACGCAACAGAAAAACCGCTGGTGGAACCTCGTCGATCGCGTGGGTGCCGTTGCGTCGTTTTTGTGCGCCATCCATTGCGCGGCGTTGCCTTTCGTCCTCGCCATATTGCCGCTGATCGGCTTGAGCTTTCTCGCCGATCACGCATTCGAGCGCGGTTTCGTATTGTTCGCCAGCGCACTGGCGCTGGTGGCCCTGGTGAACGGCTATCGCCGCCATCATCGTCCGCTGCCGCTGCGCCTGGCGTTACCCGGGCTTGCGCTGCTGGTGATTGGCGTCACCTTCGCGGAAGGCTATTCGATCGTCGTGCATAGCGTACTGGTGACATGTGGCGGCTTGCTGGTCGCTTCCGCGCATTTCTTCAATCTTCGCTTCGACCGCGTTCATGGCCTCATACATGGGCCGCAGTGTGCGCACGGTTGAGCCGGTTTTCGCCGCGGTGATTGTGTAACGGCCGCGCCGCTTTCTAGCATGACGGCATGACTCACGCGCACAGCCACGCCAACGATCATCACCACACGCATGCCACGGATGTAGCGGAGCGCGAGCGCAAATTGCTGTTCGCCTTCGTGCTTACCGCAGGCATGATGTTCGCCGAAGCGCTGGGCGGCTGGTGGTCCGGATCGCTCGCCTTGCTCGCCGACGCCGGCCACATGCTGGTGGATGCGGCAGCCCTGATGCTTGCCCTGTTCGCGGCGCGCATGACGCGGCGTCCGGCCGATGCGCGGCGTACGTATGGCTATGGCCGCATGGAAGTGCTGGCGGGTTTCGTCAATGCGCTGACGCAGTTCGTGCTGGTGGGGTTCATTGCCTACGAGGCCATCGAGCGCTTCTTCAAGCCGGTGCATATTCTTTCCGGCGTCATGCTGGGTGTCGCGATCGTTGGCCTGCTGGTGAACCTGATCGTGCTGCGCAGCCTGCATGATCACGCGCATGACGACGTCAACATCGGCGCAGCCAGCTTGCACGTGTTGGGAGATCTGCTTGGTTCGGTCGGTGCCGTGCTGGCCGCCCTGGCGGTGCGCTGGCTGGGCTGGAATTGGGCAGATCCCGCGCTATCGATCCTGGTCTCGTTGTTGATCTTGAACAGCGCGTGGCAGCTGCTGCGGCGTTCCACGCACATCCTGTTGGAAGGCGTGCCCGAAGGCATGGATCCGCACGAGGTGGAAACCGCGCTGCGTGGCGTCGATGCCTCCATCCGCGACGTGCATCACCTGCACGTCTGGCAGCTCGCTTCCGGTTCGCGCATGGCAACGCTGCATCTGGAACTGCATGATCGCGATGCAGGCGCGCGTGTGCTGGCCGCGGTCAACCGTGTCTTGCTGGAGCGCTTCGGCATCCGCCATGCCACCGTGCAGATCGATCCAGGCGATTGCCCGGACGGCAGCCCGGGCTGCAATGCCCAGCCGCAGCACCACTCGCATCATCACTAACCGCAGGCCCAAGCTGCTTGCGCTTTGGCTCGCCGCTGTTACGATGACTAGCCATCAACATCATGACGATTCAAGGAGTTTCCCATGGGTAAGGGCGATCGCAAAACCCGCCGCGGCAAAACCTACCGCAGCAGCTACGGCAACACCCGCGCGCACTCCGTGAAGCCCGCCGTGGCGGGCGCCGGTGCGGCCGTGACCAAGCCGGCTGCCGTGAAAAAGGCCGCGCCTGCGCCGAAGAAAAAGTCGGCCTGAGCCTGACAGCTCGCCGATGTAGAAAACCCCCGCTGGCCGGGGGTTTTTTATGTCTGATCTATGAGTGCTATCAATGATAGCGTCTCCTGGATCCGTGGTGATATCATTGATATCACTATTGGCGGGAGCAGCGTTATGGCCACTCTTCTAGTGCGAAACGTCGATGAGAAACTTGTTATCCAACTGCGTGAGCGTGCCGCTGCACATGGGCGAAGCGCTGAGGCTGAGCATCGTGCCATCCTGGCGGTGGCCCTCGGAAGGAAAACCCGCCGCAAGAGCTTTGCCGAAGTGCTGGTGAGCATGCCTGAAGTTGGTGAAGACGAAGACTTCGCCCGCGTCGGCGGTTCGGGAAAAGCTGCGCGTGTATTTGATTGATACTAACGTCATAGGTGAGCTACGCAAGCGAGATAAAGCTAATCACGGTGTGCGCGCTTTTTTTCGCCAAGTCATCTCGGCCGATACCGAGATGTACCTGTCCGTAGTGACGGTGGGAGAACTGCGCCGAGGCGTTGAATTGATCCGCCATCGTGGCGACATCAAGCAAGCAGATCAGCTTGAAGCATGGCTCGCCGACATTCTGCAGAATTTCGCGCAAAACATCCTTCCGATAGATGCCGATGTCAGTCAAGTCTGGGGAAGGCTTCGCGTACCGCATCCCGAGCATGAATTGGACAAGCTCATTGCGGCGACAGCGTTATTGCATGATTTGACGGTAGTGACCCGTAACGTCGTTAATTTTGCCAAAACGCGAGTGCCGTTGCTGAATCCCTTTTCCTAGGAGGCCAGCACCATGATGCCTGAGCATCCAAGCAGAGATAAGCGCGCAGAGGATGAAATGCAGCATTTATTTGGCTCTAAGGCCAATGCGGATCGTCTGCACGCTGCCATGGATGCCGCAGATAGACTCCTTCCTTTCGGCCCCCGTATCCTAGAACCAGAGATGAGAAGCGAGTCGGATCTTGAGGTTTAAGGCAACACTGATTAATAGGGTAAGGAGGCAGCTACCCCACTCATCCACACCTGCCGTACCAGCCCGCCGCCAACCCAATAGCAAAGCTCCGCCGGCTGCCTCGCATTCCACATCACCAGATCGGCACGCTTGCCCACCGCCAGTGTGCCGCGGTCGTGCAAACCCAGCGCACGCGCCGCATTCACGGTAATGCCGCGCAAGGCTTCTTCCGGCGTCAAGCGAAACAAAGTACACGCCATGTTCGCGGCAAGCCGTAGCGAGAGCAGGGGAGAGGTGCCGGGATTGCAGTCCGTAGCGATGGCGATCGGAACGCCATGCGAGCGCAGGCTCGCCACCGGCGGCAGCTTGGTTTCGCGCAACGCATAGAATGCGCCTGGCAGCAGCACGGCGACGCTGCCCGCGCGCGCCATCGCTTGAATACCCGTATCGCTGAGGTATTCGAGATGATCGGCCGACAGTCCGCCGAACTCGGCGACCAAGGCCGCACCATCCAGATCGGTAAGTTGCTCCGCATGCAGCTTCACGCGCAAGCCAAGCTGCCGTGCGTGCTCGAACATGCGCTGCGTTTCGGCGCGGGTAAAGCCGATGCCTTCGCAGAACGCATCGACTGCATCCACCAAGCCTTCGCTGGCAAGCGCTGGCAGCATTTCATCGCATACCAAATCGACGTACTCGTCGCGGCGATCCTTGTATTCGGGCGGCAGCGCATGCAGGCCGAGAAAGCTGGTTCGCACGTGCACGCCAAGTTCTTCGCCGATACGTCGCGCCACGCGCAGCATGCGGCGCTCCGCATCCAGCTCCAGGCCATAGCCGGATTTGATTTCCAGCGTGGTGACGCCATCGGCCAGCAAGCTGCGCGCGCGCGGCAGCGATTGCGCGAGCAGATCGTCTTCGCTTGCATGGCGCGTGGCGCGCACGGTGGAGATGATGCCGCCACCGTTGTGTGCAATCTCTTCGTAAGTGGCGCCGTTGAGGCGCAGATCGAATTCCTGCGCACGGTCGCCACCGAACACCAAGTGCGTGTGGCAGTCGATCAATCCCGGCGTGACCAATGCGCCACCGACATCGTGCACCTCGCGCGCGGTGGCCGCCGATGCGGCAGGCAGATCGCGCATCGACCCGATCCACACGATCTGGCCATCCTGGCATGCCACGGCGGCATCGTTCAGCAAGCCGTAGGTAGCTTCGCCGACGAAGGTCGCCAGCGATGCGTTGATCAACAGCAGATCCCAGTTCATCGGTCGGATTCTTCCGTTTTTTCAGTAGCCGTACGCGCTACCGGTTCGCCGTACGCACTGGTAGCGGCCATATCGTCGGCCGGTGCCGTTGCGGCCTGCTTTTCCGCCTGTTGCCGCTCGAAGTCCCGGATCATGCGCTCGGCGAAATCCTTGTATACCGGCGTGGGTGCAAAAATGGATGACGCCGCACGCGCCAGCAGGCAGACGGCCATGATCGGAATCACCATGTCCTGGTTGTTGGTGAGCTCCATCGCGATCACCGCCGAGGTCAGCGGTGCGCCGGTGACACCCGCAAGATAGGCGCTCATGCCCAGCAACACTACCGCGGCCTCCGGCGCATGCGGCAGGAAATAGGCGATGTTGTGCCCTAAGCCTGCGCCAACCGCCAACGCCGGCGAAAAGATACCGCCAGGAATGCCCGCCCAGTACGACACCACGTTGGCCAGCAGCTTCAGTACGCCAAAGCCTTCGCCGGGCGTGTCGGCACCACCCTGCACGAAGGCGCGCGCCTGTGCATAGCCGGTGCCGTACACGGTGTTGTGCGACAGCACGCCGATCACGGCCAAGGCGAGGCCGCAACCGACGGCGAACAGCACCGGATTGCGCTCGCGCAACTTGCCGATGGCGGCCAGCGGCCCGCGTCGGCCCAGCAGGATCAATCGCGCAAACACGCCGCCTGCCAAGCCGCCCACGATGCCGCATTCCAACACCGCCAGCCACGCATGCCCGAGCGGCAAGCTGGCCTGCACCGTGCCGAAATAGGCGTAATTGCCGAGGATGCCCAACGACACCACGCCGCCCACGAACACGGCAGTCAGCAGCAAACCGCTGAAGCGGTGCTCGAAGGTGCCGGCCAGTTCCTCGATGGCGAACACCACGCCCGCCAACGGCGTGTTGAACGCCGCGGCGATGCCTGCGGCGCCGCCGGCCAGGATGAAGCGCGACAGCGCCGTCGGATCGTTGAAGCCAAAGCGCCGGCCCAGCCAGTGCATCAACCCCGCACCGACGTGCACGGTCGGCCCTTCGCGGCCGATGGATGCGCCGACAGCCAGGCCGAGCAACGTCAGCACCATCTTGCTGACCGCAATGGGCAAGGCCAGCATCTTCGCGCGGAACCCGGCTTCGTCCACGTGGATCGTCGCAATGACCTGCGGAATACCGCTGCCGCGTGCGGCCCGCAGTCGCCCTTCGGTGACCCAGCACAGCAGGCCGAATACCAGCGGCGTAAGAATCAACGGTATCCAGACGCCGTGCGTCAGCAGTTTCTCGAACAACCGGTACGCCCAGTCGCTGGCCTTGGCGAACAGGATGGAAGCGAGCGCGACCAGTATGGCGCCGCTCCATAGCGCAATACGGCGTTTCCATTGGTAGGGAGCGAAGAACTCGTGGCCGAGTACGGCGCGAAGGCGCGGATTGGAAGCTTGAGGGGATGATGCAGACATTGGCGGATTATGGCAGAGGTCTGCCCTTTCGCTGTGCAGGCTGCCATGAAAGTGACGCTATCCGTGCTCGTCATTCCGGCGATGCATCATCGTGATTGCCTCAACCAACGCGTCTCATACAGGTCGTAGCGCCGATCCTTCAAGTTCTGCACCGTTCCGGCATTGCGCGCCCGCGCCAAGCTCTCCAATCGAAGATCGGCAAACAGCACCGTTTCAATATTCGGCGTGGAATCGGCCGCCACGCCGTCGCGCGCAAACACAAAATCGCTGGGCGTAAGAATGCAGCTCTGCCCGTACTGGATGTCGAAATTGTTCACCCCAGGCAGATTGCCGACATTGCCCGAGAGAATCACATAGCACTGGTTTTCGATCGCCCGTGCCTGCGCGCAATAACGCACGCGCAGATAGCCCTCGCGCACGTCGGTGCAGAACGGCACGAACAGCATCAGCGCGCCTTGGTCCACCAGGTGACGCGCCACCTCGGGGAATTCCGAGTCATAGCAGATCATCACGCCGATCGGCCCGCAGTCGGTGGGGATCGTCACCGCGCTGTCGCCGCCGGAAATATTCCACACGTTGCGCTCGCTTGGCGTGGGATGCAATTTCTCTTGCTCATGTACCGATCCATCGCGCAAGCACACGTAGCAGACGTTGTGGATGTCGCCGTTCGGCTGCTCGGTCGGATGTGAACCACCCACGATGTTGATGTTGTAGCGCACTGCCAGGTGGCTGAAAAGTTCCTTCACCTGTGGCGTGTAGTGACTCAGTTTGCGGATGGTTTCCACCGGCGAAAGTTCTTCGTTCTCGATCGACAGCAATTGCAGCGTGATCAATTCCGGGAACGTCACGAAATCCGCGCTGTAGTCCGCGGCGATATCGGTGAAGTATTCAACCTGGGTGGCGAATTCCTCGAACGACTTGATGCGCCGCTGCAGGTATTGCACGGTGGCCACGCGCACCGAATCGGGCAGATGCCGCGGCGATGGCACCGCCGGTATGTCAGGTTGATCGAGCAGGGCAGGGTTGCGCCACACCAGGTGCGCGGCATAGCCCAGCGATTCGTGGTCGGAAGGCACGTAACCGCGCAGCAACTCGATGATTTCGAAATCGTTGGCCAGCTGAAAACTCAGCGTAGGATCGCGGCGTCGCCCTTCCACCACAGCCTGCAGATAGGCTTCCGGCGTGCCGTAGCGCTGGACGTTGCGCGCCAGTCCGGGGATGCGTCCGCCAAAAGTGATGCCGCGCAGTTTCAGGTCCATGCATAGCCGTTTGCGCGCTTGGTACAAGCGCTGGCCGATGCGCATGCCGCGGTAATCCGGGTGCACCACCACTTCCATGCCATACAACCAATTGCCGTCCGGGTTATGGCGCGAGGCCATGCCGCCGCCGGTGATCTGCATCCAGGTATGCGGTTTCAGCGCCAGCGACTCATCGAGCCGGAACGTGCCGCAGTAACCGACGATGTTGCCTTCGTACTCCACCACGAACTGGCCTTCGGGAAAATGCGTCTGCTGGGAGCGCAGCATTTCCGCCGAGTGGCCCCATTCGGGCGTGTAGACGCGGGCGGTGAGATCGACCAGTGCCGGTACATCGCCTGGCACGGCCTGGCGAAGGGTGAGAATAGGCGTGTTTTCATTTTTCTTAGCCACGGCTTTCATCCTTTCTTAGGGAAGGTGAAGCGAATGCGAGTATTGCCGGAATGGCCGGTTACACTTGGCTGGCTATACGGAGATTGTTCATGAGCGATACGTCCGCGGTCTACCAGTTTGAAGCCCATCACCTGTGGAGCGACGCCCAGTGGCGAACCGATGCCGCCTTCGCGGTGGACAGCACCGGGCGAATCGTCGCCTCGACCGCCACAACGCCCGAATATCTCGACGGCTGGGTATTGCCCGGCATGCCCAACCTGCACTCGCATGCCTTTCAGCGCGCCATGGCCGGCCTGGCCGAACGCCGCGGCCCCGGCGACGATTCCTTCTGGACCTGGCGCGAAACCATGTATGGGTTCGCCGAACGCATCGATCCGGATACCTTGCAGGCGATTGCCGCACAGGTTTACGTGGAGATGCTCAAGGCCGGCTATACCCAGGTGTGCGAGTTCCATTACCTGCACCATCAGCCGGACGGCAAACCCTACGCGCAGCCGGAAGCGATGTCGCTGGCCTTGATCGAAGCGGCGCGTGAAGCCGGTATCGCGCTCACACTGCTGCCCGTGCTTTACATGAGCGGCGGTTTCGACGGCCGCGCGCTGTCACCACGCCAGCGTCGTTTCGGCAACGACGTGGAGAGCTATCTGCAACTGCTCGGCAATCTGCGCAAGCACGAAAGCCATGACGTGCGCGTGGGTGTTGCTTTGCATTCGCTGCGTGCCATTCCGGAACAGGCGTGGCGCGGCGTGATCGAACACGATGCGCTGAAAAACGGTCCGATCCATATCCATATCGCCGAACAGATCGGCGAAGTGCAGGACTGCCTCGCCACGCGTGGCGCGCGCCCCGTGGAATGGCTGCTCGACCATGCACCAGTCGACCAGCGCTGGTGTCTGGTGCATGCCACGCACCTTACCGAAAAGGAAACCACGCAGCTGGCGCGCAGCGGTGCGGTGGCCGGCCTGTGTCCCACCACCGAAGCCAATCTGGGCGATGGCCTGTTTCCGCTGGCGCGTTATCTAGAGGCTGGCGGCACGCTGGGTGTCGGTTCGGATTCGCATATCTCCATTTCGCCGGTGGAGGAATTGCGCTGGCTCGAATACGGCCAGCGCCTGAGTACGCGCCACCGCAACGTGGCGGCACGCCATGCCGGCGACAGCGTGGGTGAAACACTCTGGCGAGCTGCGCTAAAGGGCGGTGCACAGGCGGCGGATATGCCGGTTGGCGCCATCGCCGCAGGCCAGCGCGCGGACTTCATCGTGCTGGATCAGGAATCGCCCTTGCTTGCCGCACGCGACAGCCGTTCGGTGATGGACAGCTTCCTGTTTGCCGGCAACGTTTCGCCGGTGCGGCACGTTATGGTCGGCAGCAAGTGGGCAGTACGCGATTTTGCACATCGCGATGAAGCGCGCATCGCCGCCCGCTATCGCATGGCCGTGACGCGCCTTGCCAGTGCATAAAACGCAAATATCCAGCAGGTTTGCAGCCGGAGCCGGATCATCGGAAAGCTGCTGCCCGCTACCTCGCGTGGCGGCCTCCGGCTGCAAGCCTGCTGGACATCGGCGTGCCGCGTATTTTGCGGGAGGCGGTATAGAAGGCGAGTAAAGGCTGCGCGGGTTGGCGTAGAGAATGCGTAATTTTGCGGAGCGCCACGCGTGGGCTGGGATGAAATCCCAGCATTGTGGAGCTTGTTAAAGGTGGCTCGTCATTCCGGCGAAGGCCGAAGCGCTTTACAACAGCGAAGCTGGTCAATCCAGTCAAAAATGACGTGCGCAGCACACAACATCATTAGGTTTTGTCTGCTGCGCAGGCCGTATCTAAACTGGATTCAGGCTGTCGCCGGAATGACGATGGGGATTTACGCGATTCACTCCACCTCATCCCCTTCGCTCAACACCCGGCGCTGGATCCGGTCCAGATAATCATCCAGCTCGCGCACGTTCTCGAAAATCTCTTTCACCGGCACCGCCTTGACGATGTCGAACACCTTGCGCACCTGCACTTGCGGATTCACCAGCAAGGTATGGCCATCGCGTGCGCGCATGGTTTTGCGCGTCTTGGCGATGCTGCGCAGGCCCGCGCTGCTGATGTAGTCAAGTGCGGATAGATCGAGCACCAGCGTACTGCCGGTGGCCATTTGCTCCAGCACCTTGTCGGCCTGCTTGTCGAACTCGCCGAAGCTCATGGCATCCAGGCGACCTTCCAGATAAAGCGTGGACCGCTCGGGACCTAGCGGATCGATGCGTAGATTAAGTGCCATGGCCGTGCTCCGTGGGATGGGCAAAACGCAATTGCAGATGATTGCCGTCTTCGTCGTGCGTGTAGTTCAGTTCGCTGGACATCGCGCGCACGAGATGGATGCCCAGGCCGCCGTCGTCGTCGCGGTCGGCAAGGTCGCCGGTGAGCGTGGGTGCACCCAATTGCAGCGGATCGAACGGTGCGCCATTGTGGTTGAGTTCCACCAGCACCGCTTCCTTCACCACCGTCATGCGCAGGCCGATCACGCCTTCGCCCGCGGTGCTGCCATGATGAACCATGTTCACCATCAGCTCTTCCAGCACCAGGCGCACGTCGGCGCGGACGTCGCTGCGCAGGTTGGCTTCGCGCAGGGTTTCCTCGCACAGGTCGAGCGTCTCGAACACTTTTTCCAGCGAGGCAGGAAATACCAGGTCGAGCATCGGTGTCCCCTTGTCCAGTCCAGCGTGATTCCAGCGCAAGGCAAGCAGGGCGATATCATCGCTCTGGCCGCGGCCGGTTGCGAACGCCTCGACATCCTCCACCAGGAATTTCACCGGATCACCGTGCCCGGTTTCATCGCCCGCATCGTGGAACTGGCCAAGCGTGGCCAGCAGCCTCTCGCCGCCGTATTGCTCCGTGGCCTTGTTGGCGGCTTCGGTAACGCCGTCGGTATAGGCCAACAAGGTATCGCCCGGTTTCAGGCGCATGCGCATGGCCGGAAACGAGGCATCCTCATCCAGGCCCAAGGCCGGGCCTGAAACCACCGGCAGCCAGCGCGGCGCATGATTGCCCCATAACGCGGGCGGATCGTGCCCCGCGCTGGCCAGTGTCATGTGTCCCGTCGCCACATCCAGAAAGCCGCACAGCAACGTCACGAACATGCAACTGTCGTTATTGCGGCACAACTCCTGGTTGATGAACTGCAACAGCTGCTGCGGCGATTGCGCACGTGACGCCATTGCCTTGGCAAGGGTGATCGTGCGCGCCATGAACAGTGCCGCGGGAATGCCTTTATCGGCGACGTCGCCGACCATGAAGCAGAAGCGCTGATTGGGCAGCATGAAGTAGCTGTACAAATCACCGCCAACCGTGCGTGCCGGTTTCAGCACGGCGAACAGTTCGAAGTTGTGGCAACGCGCATCGAGATAATGCGGCCCGGGCAACAACGCCGTCTGGATCTGCTGCGCAATATCCAGTTCGCTGGCGAGCCGGGCCTGCTCCTGCGCCACGCGCGTCAGTTCCTGCAAATGCGTGGCCAGTTCAAGCCGCATCCGGTCGAAGGCATGCGTAAGGCGGCCGATTTCATCGTGGCGCCGTATGCGTGGAAGCGCAAAATCCAGCGCGCCGCGCGCCACCAGTTCCGCACGCTCGGCGAGTACGCCCAGCGGCATCAGTGTGCGGCGGATGGTAATCATCACGATCAGGCCCAGCAGCAGCAAGGTCAGCGCACCAAGCAACAGCACCGACGTGAACGCATGGCGCACCTGTGCGTAAATAAGCGCTTCGGGCACGGCTATGATCAGTTTCCAGTGCGTGCCCTGAATGGGCTGGTCATAGATCCATGCACGCTCGCCTTGCAACGTCAGATGATGCGCGTTTGCTGGCGCATTCAGTTGATCGAGCAAGGCAGGGTCCGCCTTTTGGCCGACCTGGTCGATCGCATCATTCGCCAGATAGCTCCCTTGCTGATCGATCACGAAGGCATGCGTGCCCGCCGGCAGATGCATCGACGAGACTACGCCTTGCAGCCAGTCCAGCGTGATATCCGCATTGACCACGCCGATAACCTTGCCATCCACCAGCATGGGCACCGAATAGCTCACCAGCAGCCGGTGCCGCGATTGCGACCAGAACACCGGATGCCAGCATCCTTGGGTACAGGCCACCCCTTGCCGGAACCAGGCGGCGTTCCAGTAAGGCTGCGGATCTTTGAAAAGATCGCGCTGCGCAAGCGTGCCATCACTCTGCCGGCTTACGAACGGCGATTGCCCCGCCTCTTGCGCCGCGGCGCTGGCGGGCACGAACGCCGCGGCCAGGCTGGCAATATCGGCATTGCCTGCCAGGGCATCGTGGATCAGCGGCGCCGCATCCAAAGGGCGCGGGCCGATCACCGAGGCGAGCACGCGGCTGGTGTTGGTGATGTCGTCCAGACGCTCCTGCACAAGGCTGCTGCCCTGGCTCGCCAACGCACCCGATTCCCGCTGCGCCTGCTCCAGCAACGGATGCCCCACCATGCGGAACAGCACATAGCCGCTCGCCACGAACACGAGCGCCGCACCGGCCAGCACCCAGAGGGCCAACCTCCATGCAAGACTGCGCAACGGCATGCTTCCCCCAACACCTGTCATCACCGGCGGTTATAGCGGATTGCATGACCGATGAGGTGCGAAGGGGTGCGCAGCTTATGCAAGTGATGATCTGTGCCTGCTAGGCGCGAACCGGCCTACCTCCGGTGTGGCGAGAGCGTCGCCAACGTGAATCCCCGGCATCAGTTCAGCTTCGCATCGTCATCGCAAACTTTTTCCCCCGCGTTTCCCGCCATGAGTTTCCAACACACCATCGGGAGAACCATTATGCGTCGTTACCTGCCAAAGCTGTTGATCGCGCTCGCCGTGTTCGGCGGCGTCGTTGTGCAAACCGGCTGTGTCGTGGTGGCACCACGTCCGGCGCGGGTATGGGTGCCCGGCTATTGGGGCTCGGGGCATGTATGGATCGGCGGCCATTGGCGTTATCGCTGAGTACGTGGCTGCGATGGATTGAGTTCGCGGGTGCCCCATTCGCGGATGAAGTCGATGAACACGCGCAGTTTCGGAGGAACCTGGAAGCGGCTCGGGTAATACAGGTACATGCCGTCGAACGGCGGCAACCATGGCTCGAGCACGCTTTCCAGCCGTCCATCGGCGAGGGCGTCACGCGCGGAAATTTCCAGCAGGTAGGTCAGGCCGATGCCATCCTCGGCAGCGCGTAACGACAACGGTACGTCGTTGACGGTCAGGCTCCCGTCGACGGCGATGTCGAACCAGCGGCCCTTCTGCGCACCGCTGCGGTGCGCGAATTCCCAGCGATAGATCGCACCGCTGCTGGGAAGGCGATGCTTGATGCAATTGTGCTTCTGCAGATCTTTCGGTTGCTTCGGATAGCCGCGGCGCTTGAAGTATTCCGGTGATCCCACCACTACCGCGCGCATGGCTCCGCCAATGGGCACCGCCACCATGTCGCGTTGCAGGCTTTCGCCCAGGCGAATGCCCGCATCCAGGCCGTCGGCCACCAGGTCGGCAAGGCCGTCTTCCACGCGGATATCCAACTGCACGTCCGGCCAGCGCGCCATGAATTCACCGAGGATGGGCTCGATGACGGCGCGCGATACCACGCCCGCCACGGTCAGGCGGATGGTGCCGCGCGGGCGGTCGCCGTGCTGGCGGATCGCATCCAGCGCCAGGTCCAATTCGTTCAGCGCGGGCGCAATGCGCTGGAGCATCTCTTGCCCGGCCTCGGTAAGCCCGACGCGCCGCGTGGTGCGTTGGAGCAGCCGCGTGCCGAGCTGGCGTTCCAGTTGCTGCACCGTCTGGCTCAGGGCCGAAGGCGTCACGTCCAAGGCCGCCGCGGCGCGGGTGAAGCTGCCGCATTCGGCGACGGTGCGAAAGGCGCGCAGGGCGTAATGGTCGCGCATGGCCGATTCCCATTTGTTAGACAGGCTAAATAATGCATCAAGCCCGCGGTGGTTTTTCAACCGGATCGCGCAGCGCACACTGCGTCCCGTCAACCATCAAGGAGTTCCGCCATGTCGCTCGATCAATACTTCACGCTTGGACGTTCCGGCCTGCGCGTCAGCCGCCTGGCCCTCGGTGCCATGACCTTCGGCGACGACTGGGGCTGGGGCACCGCCGAGCAAACCGCCCGCGCCATGTTCGACCGTTACCTGGACGCCGGTGGCAACTTCATCGATACCGCCGACCTTTATACCGAAGGCACCAGCGAAAGCATGCTGGGCAAGTTCATCGAAGCAAGCGGCACGCGCGATCGCGTGGTGCTCGCCACCAAGTTCACCTACAACGCGCAGCCCGGCAACCCGAATGCCGGTGGCAATGGCCGCAAGAACATCATGCGCGCGGTGGAAAGCTCGCTGCGCCGCCTGCGCACCGACTACATCGACCTGTACCTGCTGCACACCTGGGATCGCATCACGCCGGCCGAAGAAGTGGTGCGCACGCTGGATGACCTGGTGCGCGCGGGCAAGATCCGCTACGCCGGGCTTTCCGACATTCCCGCGTGGTATGCAGCGCGTGCGCAGACGTTTGCCGAAGCGCATGCATTGACGTCGCTGGTCAACATGCAGCTCGAATACTCGCTGGCCGAACGCCATATCGAGCACGAGTACGTGCCGCTGGGGCAAAACCTCGGCATGGGTATCACCGCGTGGAGCCCGCTGGCGATGGGCATGCTGTCGGGCAAGTACAAGCCGAGCCAGCAAGGCGGGGAGGGCGACGGAAGGCTTGCGAAGATCAGCAACGCACCCGGCTTCGAGCGTTTTACCGAACGCAATTGGAAGATCGTTGCCGAGTTGGAAAAGGTGGCGAAGGAAGCCGGCCAGAGCATGGCGGCCGTCGCCTTGAACTGGGTGGCTACGCAGCCGGGCATTGCGTCGGTGATCATCGGCGCCACCAAGCTGGAACAACTCGATGCCAATTTGTCTGCGCTTTCCTTCCAGTTGCCGATGGAACTGCGTGCGCGTCTCGATGCCGTGAGTGCGCCGGAAAAACCGTTCCCGTATTACATGTTTGCCGATATCCAGCAGACGCGGATTCATGGTGGTGTGGCAGTGGGCGATAAGCCCGTCGGCTATGCGCAACCGGTGTTCGTGCCGAAGCTGGAAGCGCGGGAGATCAAGGCAGGTTGACTCGATGATTCTCCCTCCCCCGCAAGCAGGGGGAGGAGCTTGCCAACGCAGAAAGGGAACACCATGACCAATACGAGCTCCCACTTCATAGAGGTCCCCCACGCCGAGCTCTACGTCGAACAAGCCGGCAAGGGCGACACCATTACCATGCTGCACGGCTTCTTGGTCGACCGCCGGCAATGGGATCACGAATTCGCCGCGCTGGCCGACACGCACCACGTACTGCGCTACGACGCGCGCGGCTTCGGCCGTTCCAGCATCGAACCCGGCAGCTACGCGCATCACGAAGATCTCGCTGGCGTGCTCGATGCATGCGGCGTGCAGCGCACCGCCTTGCTAGCGTGCTCCGGCGGTGCCGCCACGGCGTTGGATTTCGCGCTGGCCCATCCGCAACGCGTCAGCGCGCTGGTTTTTGTCGGCGCAGGCTATTGGGGCCGCTTCGCCGACAGCACGCCGGCGGCACGTGCATTTTTGCAAGCGCTCGGCACGTTCGACGTCAATGGCCTGATCGACAGCTCGCTGCGTGCCTTTACCGATGGCCCGCGCCGCGCCGTCAACGAAGTGGATCCGGCCGCCCGCCGGCACACCGAAGCGATGACCACGCAATTGTTCAGGCGCGAAACCAGCTACTGGACGCGCGCCGCGCAGGATCAACGCACGCCCACGCCCAGTGCACTCGAACGCCTGCATGAGATCGACATGCCGACCGTGCTGATCGTCGGCAGCGAAGATCAGGTCGAAGTGCACCGGCTGGCGAAGGAATGGCTGGAAGGCTTGCCGCAGGCGAGCATGTACGTGGTGCATGGGGCAGGGCACCACGCCAACCTGGAGGCGCCCACGCAAGTGCTGGGCATTGTGCGGGAAGCGTTGTCGGCGGTGGTGATGGCGGTGGTGATGGCGGATTGATACGCGGCGGCTATCGAGGCGGACTTTGCGCGTTATCGACCTTCCACGGATGGAAATCTATGCTTGGCGTACCTCAAAAACGCCAAGAGGCCCTATCGTCATTCCGGCGAAGGCCGGAATCCAGTCTAAACATGTCGTGCGAAGCACTCGATATAAAGGTTTTGTGTGCTTCGCATGACGTATTCAAACTGGATTCCGGCCTTCGCCGGAATGACGGGGAGGAAGCCTCCGTCTCGCTATGCACCCCACGGACAACCTCATCCACCACGGCACCCCTGCCTTCAGGCGCACCAACCTTGCGCTGTTCGCCGCGGGCCTCGCCACCTTCGGGTTGCTGTACTGCGTGCAACCGCTGATGCCGCAATTCAGCCAGCACTATGACATCAGCGCTGCCACCAGCGCGTTGTCGCTGTCGTTGACGACAGGCGTGCTCGCCTTCGCGATGCCATTTGCCGGGGGCGTTTCCGATGCAGTGGGGCGCAAGTCGATGATGGTGGCATCGCTGTTGTCATCCGCGATGCTGGTGCTGCTGACCGCCATGATGCCCAACTGGTACGCGCTGCTTACGCTGCGAACGCTGCTCGGCATCACGCTCAGCGGTTTGCCGGCGGTGGCGATGACCTATCTCACCGAAGAAATACACGCCGAATCGATCGGCCTCGGCATGGGCCTGTACATCAGCGGCAGCGCGATCGGCGGCATGAGCGGACGCTTGATTGCCGGCGTGGTGGCCGATGTTGCAGGCTGGCGTGTCGGCGTGGGTGTCGTGGGCCTGATCGGGTTGATCTCCGCCCTGGTGTTCTGGAAAGCCCTGCCGCCATCGCGCAACTTCCATCCGCAAACCTTGCAGTGGCGTACGCTGTTTGCACGCTTTGCCGGCATCTTTCGCGATCCCGGCCTGCCGTGGCTGTTCCTGGCAGGCTTCCTGCTGCTCGGTGCCTTCGTCACGGTCTACAACTACCTCGGCTATCGTCTGATGGCGGCGCCGTTCAACCTTAGCCAGGCGGTGGTCGGCCTGATCTTCGGCATCTATCTGGTCGGCACTTTCAGCTCGGCCTGGATGGGGCACCTGGCGGGCAAGCTGGGCCGGCGCAAGGTGCTATGGACGACGTTCGCGCTGATGCTGCTGGGTGTGGCGTGCACGATGACCGCGTCGCTGTGGCTGATCATTCTCGGCATCACGGCGATCACCTTTGGTTTCTTCGGCGGGCATTCCATCGTCAGCAGCTGGGTCGGACGGCGTGGCGGTGCGGCGAAGGCGCAGGCGTCGTCGATGTATCTCTTCAGCTATTACATGGGGTCCAGCGTGGCAGGCTGGAGCGGTGGTTTGTTCTACGCTGCTGACCATTGGCCAGGCGTCGCATTGTTTGTCGGTGCGCTGGTGTTGGCTGGTTTGTTGATTGCGCTGCGCTTGTATCGTCTGCCGCCATTGCCGCAACGGGTCACGCTGCCCACTCCCATGAGCAAGGGCGCCATGCCGTAGCCGCAGGTTGGGCTAGCGCAGCGCAATCCAACCAATCCCGCGCCGAAGCATTGTCGGGTTGCGCTGCGCTGATCCAACTACATTAGCCCTTCGCGGCGGTCAGCAATTGCACGAAGCGCGGTACCAGCGGCGAACGTTCGTCTTCGCGATACACCACGTGGATTTCCGACATGGCGTTGGTTTCCGCCAAGGGCACGTAGCTGACGCCTTCCACGTGGATGTGATCGCATGACTGCGGCAATATCGCCACGCCAAAACCGGCGGCCACCAAGCCGATGATGGTGGATGCCTCGCGCGCTTCCTGCGAAATGCGCGGCGCAAAGCCTGCGCCGCGGCACAAGGCCATGACATGTTCGTGCACGCCCGCGCCCGCATTGCGTGCGAACACCACGAATGGCTCTTCCGCCAATGCCTTGACCGGCAGCTTGCCGCGCGCACCCACGCGTTTGAGCACTGCGTGATCCGAGCGCAATACCGCCACCAGGGGATCGCGGAACAGCCGCTTGGAAATGAGTGATTCCGGCAACGTGCCCGGACGCAGAATGCCCACTTGCAGGCGTCGCTCGAGCAATGCATCGATCTGTTGCAGCGAGTTCATCTCCTCCAACTGCAGATGCACCGCAGGGAAACGCTGCCGGAACGCAAAGATGGCGCCGGGAATGTCCTGCGACAGCGGCGTCGTGCGCGTAAAGCCGATGCGCAGCTCCCCCAGCTCGCCGCGTTGCGCACGCTGCACCAGATCCATCGCGCGATCGGTGCGCGCAAGGATCTCGCGTGCTTCCTGCAGCAACACGCGACCAGGCTCGGTCAGCGCCACGCGCCGGTTGGTGCGCGTCAGCAGCCGGGCGCCGACGGCCTCTTCCAGCTGGCGAATCTGCTGGCTGAGCGGCGGTTGCGACATGCCCAGCCGTTCGGCCGCCTTGCCGAAATGCAGCGTGTCGGCGACGGCGACGAAGTAACGCAGGTGGCGCAGTTCGATGTTCATGGCCGCTACTTTCGCGGCATGGAGCGAAAGGCTCAAGTGCTGCATGCTTTCCCTCTCCCATCGAGAGAGGGGCTCAAGCGGCTATTGCGCCGCTGCCGCCGGCTCCGGCTTCAGCATTCCCTGCACATCCCCGAATTTCCCGTCGCTGAATTTCGGCGTGATGCCCAGCAAATGCGCCATCAGCGGGTACACGTCCACGTTCGGGAAGCTATGGAAACGAATGCCGCTCTGGAATGCCGGTCCATGCGCGATAAACAGCGCCTGCATCAACGGATCGGCATTGTCGTAGCCGTGTTCGCCAATGCTTATATGACCCTTGTGCCTGGCTTGGTAGTCCGTGGTGGTGATGCGCCAGCCCACATCGGCCAGGCACACCAGTTGCGGTACGCGCGTATTGGCGCCGTAGTTGAAGCGGGCAGGGATGCGCGTCTTGTCCCAGCAGCGCATGTGCCGTTGCGGTTGCTCCAGCTTTTGCTCGATGGCGTTGAAGTCATGGCCGCGCTTGGGATTGAAGCCCGCCAGCACGCCCAGGCTTATTTCTTGCACGTCATCCATGGGGATCAACTTGTCGATCAATATGCTGTTCTCCAGCGGGGCACTGGCCATGCCGTGGTCGGCCAGCACGATGATGTTGATCTTGCCGTACAGCCCGCGCTGGCGCAGGCCATCCACCAGGCGCGCCATGGCTGCATCCGTGTCGCGCAAGGCCTGGTTCACCTCCTGCGAATCCGGCCCATGCCCGTGACCGGCATGATCGACCGCATCGAAATACAGGGTAAGGAAGGTGGGGCGCTGCCCCCGGGGCAGGTCCAGCCATGCAAGTATCTGGTCGACGCGCTGGTTTGGCGTCACCTTGCTGTTGAAAGGCTTCCAGTAGTCCGGGTGCTTGCCCTGGATATCCGCTTCCGAGCCCGGCCAGAACATGGTTGCGGTACGCAGGCCGTTTGCATCGGCGCTAACCCATAGCGGCGTGGCCTGGTCCCACCACAAGCCATTGCTCACAGCGCTGCGATTGCTCAGCGAAAACTTGCCCAGTTGCGGGTCGACCATGGTGTTGTTGACGATGCCGTTATGGTCCGGCACCAAGCCAGTAACGATGGCGTAGTGATTGGGAAAGGTCAGCGAAGGAAACGAGGGTTGCATCGAATCGGCATGCACGCCCGTTGCGGCAAGCTGCTGCAAGCTGGGGCTCAAGCCGCGATCGATGTAGTCGGCGCGATAGCCGTCGATGGAAATCAGCAGCAACGGCGCGGTGGCCTCGATCTTGGCCTGCCGTGCCTTGCTTTGCGTCGGCCCGGCGGGATGCGTGGCGCAGCCGCCCAGGGCGATCAACGAGCAAAGCAGCAGGCTGGATAAGCGTTTCATGGAGCGGAATCCGTATTTCGATCAGCCGTGAATGATGACGCAGTTGTGTGACTAATTCAGCAGGCCCTGCGATGCGGATGAGTGCCCCGATGCCGTCGCAAGTTTTTATGCGGGCGAGACCGGGCCAGACACTACAATGCCGGTTCTCCGTGCCGCCGATGGGAGCCGCCATGTCCGCGATCGAACCACGTCCGCCCCTGCCGCCGTTTACCCGCGAAACCGCCATCCAGAAAGTGCGCCTCGCCGAAGATGGCTGGAACACACGCGACCCCAGGCGCGTCGCGCTCGCCTATACGCCCGATAGCCGCTGGCGCAACCGTTCGGAATTTCTCGACGGTCGCGAGGCGATCGAGGCGTTCCTTACGCACAAATGGGCGCGCGAATTGGACTATCGCCTGATCAAGGAACTATGGGCGTTCGATGGCAATCGCATTGCCGTGCGCTTTGCCTACGAATGGCACGACGATGCCGGCAACTGGTTTCGCTCCTACGGCAACGAGAACTGGCTGTTCGATGAAAACGGCTTGATGGCAGTGCGTCACGCCAGCATCAACGATGTGCCGATCAGTGAAGCCGAACGCAAATACCACTGGCCGCAAGGACGCCGGCCCGACGATCATCCCGGGCTGAGCGACCTGGGCCTGTAGCGGCACGCGTGCGCTATTCCGTCAACGCGGAATAGCGCGCGGGCGTCACGCAGCCTGGCGCAGCAGCACGTGGCCGGAAGCCAGTTCATACACGGCGCCGACCACTTTGACGCTGCCGTGCGCCACGGCTTCGGATACCACCGGTTGTGCCGAGGCAATGCGCGAGACGTTGTAATCGACGTTCGTGCCCACGGCTTTGCCCAGCACGTCCTCGCCACCGGCTTGCACCGTCTTGGCTATGCCGGGCCGCACGGCGTCGACGATATCCCAGATGTGTCCGGGCAAGGGCGCCGGGTGCTTGATCTCGTTGATGGCGGCCTTGATCGCACCGCATTGCGTATGCCCCAGCACCATGATCAACGGCGTCTTGAGCACGCCCACCGCGTATTCGAGGCTCGCCAGGCTATCGCTGCTCAAATAATTACCTGCCACGCGGATAACGAACAAATCACCCGGCCCTTGATCGAACACCAGTTCCGGCGCGACGCGTGAATCGGCGCAGCTCAAGATCGCCGCAACGGGATATTGCGCCTTGGCGCGCGCGGCACGGCCGGACGAAAAATCCTTGGCATCGAGCTGATTGGCCGCATAGCGCGCATTGCCTTGCAGCAGGCGATGCAAGGCGGTATCCGGTGAAATCGCGTTCTGCGGCGAGGGTTCTGCGGCATACGCCCGCAAGGGCGGCACGGCACTCAGTGCGAGCAATCCCAGGCTCGCTCCAAGAAAGTGACGACGAGACGATGAAGAAGCATGATCGCAGGAAGCGTGATCGCACATGGCCTACCTCCATGAGGGTTGTGAGAGGAACGTGAAGATCTTCTACAACGAGAGGTGTCGCATCCGATTTATGTGTTGCGGATCGGGCTTGGAGCATTGGCGGCAATGCCGGAGCGTAAGGGCTTTCAACCACCAGAAACTTCGTTCTCGTCATCCCAGCGAAAGCTGGGATCCAATGACTTTTTAGCTGAAAGACACTGGATTCCAGCTTTCGCTGGAATGACGGTTTTGGTCTTCTGGTAAGTGAAACATCCCTGAGTTCGTAGCATTGGCATTCGCAGTGGTGCGGTCGTCGGTATAGATGCAAAGGCGGGCGTTTGGCAAGCTTTAGGTTGCGTGGTCGAAAACCTGATTCGTCGCCTCGGCGGAAGCGTTGCCCAGCGACTTGAAGTTCTCAACGGCACTGGGCTCCGGCTTCCGCCGGGCGACGAGCCCTTCAGCTATTCGTGCAAGATGAAAAATTTTTTGCACACCTACTTACCGGCACTTCAGCCACGCCGCAGCACCCAAACCCGCGCGATACCCACTCGCAAAACACGCCGTCAGCAAATAGCCCCCAGTAGGTGCTTCCCAATCCAGCATTTCCCCGGCACAAAACACGCCGGGCAGGGCGCTCAGCATCAACGCATTGTCCAACGCTTCCAACCGCACACCGCCTGCGCTGCTGATCGCCTCGGCGATGGGGCGTGGCTGTTTCAAGCGCAGCGGCAGGCATTTGATGGTGCGCGCCAACAGCGCCATGTCGTGGCGTTGCGCCGTATCCAGCACCTCGTGCAACAGCACGGTTTTCACGCCTACCAGCCCAACCTGGCGCCGCAGATGTTCGCTGAGCGTGCGGCTTCCGCGCGGTTTGGCCAGATCGTGATGCAGTCGTTCCCGTGTGCGATCCGGTGCCAGGTCCAGTTCGAGCACGGCATGGCCTTGCCGGTGGATGGCATCGCGCAAGCTGGCGGATAACGCATAGATCACGCTGCCTTCGATGCCGGTCTGCGTGATCACGCATTCGCCTTGCAGCATGGGCGTGTGTCCGGAAGCATCGTGCAGCCGTGCTGCAACGGGCTTGAGCGGTACGCCGGCAAAACGCGAAGACAGATGCGTGCTCCAGCCGATATCAAAGCCGCAATTGGCCGGCTGCAAAGGCGCCACGTCGACGCCGCGCTCGACCAGCCGCGCCTGCCAGGCGCCATCCGAGCCCAGTTGCGGCCAACTGCCGCCGCCCAGCGCCAGAACCGCCGCGCCGGCATGTACGAAGCGCTCGCCTTCCGCCGTGGCGAAATGCCAGGCGCCATCCTCGCGCCAGCCCAGCCAGCGATGATGCACGTGAAAACGCACGCCGCTGTCGCGCATGCGATGCACCCAGCCGCGCAGCAGCGGCGCGGCTTTCATGTCGCCTGGAAAAACGCGGCCCGAGCTGCCCACGAACGTCTCCACGCCCAAGCCGCGGGCCCAGTCACGCAATGCAGCGGCATCGAAATCGTCCAGCCACGCACCGATGTCCCGCATGCGCTCGCCATAGCGGCGATCGAATGCCGGACGCGGCTCGCTATGCGTAAGGTTCATGCCGCCTTTGCCGGCGATCAGAAACTTGCGCCCCACCGAACCCTTCGCCTCGTACACATCGACGTCCACGCCCTGCGCGCGCGCCGTTTCGGCAGCCATCAACCCGGCCGGGCCGCCGCCGATGACGATCAGGTGGGAAGAGTGCGTGGACGGCATGTGCTGGCACGGTGGGGAAGGCCGTGCATTGTAAAAGAGCCACGCGACGTTTCCGCGTGGCGCCAGGCGGCGGATCACCGCCTCATGCCTCGGCTTGCGCCGGAATGACGAGCAACCATCTCTGCGGCGCCCGAACTAGCGGACAGACCCGAGACCCGCGCAAAACAAGTCCCCACGCGCCACCTGATCTTCCATCGCCAGCAAGTACCGCTTCGTCGGCAACCCACCGCCAAACCCGGTCAAACTGCCGTTCGCCCCGATCACCCGATGACAGGGCAATACGATCGGCAACGGATTGCGCCCATTGGCAGCACCCACCGCGCGCACGGCCAGCGGCTGCCCGATGCGGCGCGCCATCTCGCCGTAGCTGATGGTGGTGCCGTACGGAATCTGGGCCAGTGCATGCCACACCGTGACCTGGAATGGCGTACCGATCGGATGCAGCGGTACATCGAACATCGTGCGCGTGCCGGCAAAGTATTCGTCCAACTGCCCGCGTGCGAACACGAGCTTGGCGGGATCATGTTTCCATGCCGTATCCGGTTCCTTCCGATGCTTGCCGGTTTCGAACCACACTTCGCGCAGGCCTTTTGTATCGGCAGCCAGCAGCAGCTTGCCGATCGGCGTGGGCAGGTAGTCGTACCAGATATCGTTCGCTGTCGTCATGCCACGGCTCGCTTGCGTGTCGTTGCAGGCAGCTTCGCCGGCTCGCTCATGCTGCGCCATAGATGCATGACCGCATAGGCGCGCCACGGGCGCCATGCTTCGGCCATCTGCGTCAATGCCTTGGTGCTGAGTGTGCTGCCATCGCCGGAGGCCGCGCGGCGCAAAATCAAATCAGCGGCCGGGAACGCGTCCGGATGGCTCATCCCGCGCATCGCCATATAGTGCGCCGTCCATTCGCCAATGCCGGGCAGGGCGACCCAGCGCTGCACGAACTCATCCAGTGATTGCTCGACGCGGAAGTCCACCCGGCCATCCAGCAAGGCGCGCGCCACGCCACGGATGCTTTGCGCACGCGCCGTGGTAATGCCCAAGGGATTGAGGTCGGCATCCGCGAGTGTTTCCGGCGTGGGGAACAGGCATTCCAATCCGGGTGCTGCGGGCGTGGACAGTGGTGCACCGTAGCGATGCACCACGCGCGAGGCGAGCGTGCGCGCCGCCGCCACGCTTACTTGCTGGCCGAGAATGGCGCGCACCGCCACTTCAAAGCCATCCCAGCTTCCGGGCAAACGCAGGCCCGGGTGTTTGCGCAGCGAAGAGCGCATTGGCGACGTGGTCTGCAACGCAGTTGCAATGGCTTGCGGATCCGCATCCAGATCGAACATGCGGCGAATACGGGATACTACCGACAACATCTGCGCCGGTTGCGGGCAACGCAATTGCAGGCGCAGTGCATTTTCCTGTTCCGGCCATGCGCTCAAGCGCAGCCAGCCTGGTGCGTCGGCCGGGCCGAACACACGCGTGTAGCTTTCATCGTCGACCACCTCAATCCCCGGCAACGCGCGCCCACGCAGAAACGCCAGCAGCGAATGGAAATCATACGGCGGCCGGTAATGCAGGCGCAGCACCAGGCTGTCGCCCTGGGTGGCATACGGCTTCCGGCGCAAGTCGCGCGGCGCGATACGGTTGGCCTGCGCGAAAGCCGCATTGAAGCGGCGCAGACTGCCGAAGCCCGAGGCCAGCGCCACATCGGTGACCGGCATGTTCGTCTCGGTCAGCAGCTGCTTGGCGAACAACAGGCGGCGCGTGGTGTGTACGTCGATCGGCGGCGCGCCCAGGCGCTCCACGAACAAGCGGCGCAATTGCCGCGCGCCTATTCCAACACGTTGCGCCAACGCATCGACGGATTGATCTTGCAGCAGACCCTCGTCGATCAGCTTCAGCGCACGCGTCACCACATGATCGCCGCGCTGCCACGCATCGTTACCCGGGGCAAGTTCCGGCCGGCAGCGCAGGCAAGGCCGAAACCCCGCCGCTTCCGCCGCTGCGGCCGTCGTGTAATAGGTGACGTTCTCGCGCTTGGGCGATGGCGATGCGGGGCACACTGGCCGGCAGTAAATGCGGGTCGTGCTGACGGCAATGAAGAACAGTCCGTCGAAACGCGCGTCCCGGCTCAGTCGAGCCCGCTCGCAGGTTTGCGGGTCCAGCGTGGGAATGGTGTGGAGTTCTGGCATGGGTGCAGGCTAGCACCGTCTGGTGTGTGAAACTCGCCGTTTTCGGACATCAACGCCAAATGGTTTTCCGGTATGGCGATTGCAATGATGGCCCGCTAGCGTGGCGAGCTTTCGACCGCCTGGGAATGTCATGCAGATCAAGAGTGGGGCGTGCGTTGTTAGGTGGCGCTGGCAGGTGCGCCATCCCCGCCGCCGACGTGGATGGCGACGCACGGGGCGGCGAATGGGTTCGGAAAGCGATGCAACACTTTTTCGCAATAGGAAGATCAAGCTCGAAGCTGATCTGTGCTCGCAGGATGCCGAGAAGGGATTGTCAACGAAGGCGGCGAAGGCTGGGATTTCATCCCTGCCTCCACGGCAACTCTTTTACTCCGTCTCATGCCGGATGCCGGTCATGCTCGACAACACCCCATCCCTGCGAACCAATCCGTGATACAGCGCCGCACCGAGATGCGCCAGGAAGGTCAAAAACAACAGCGCTGCCAACCACGCATGCGCATGCCTCAGCACCGCAAACGCTGCGGCATTTACCGGGAAAATCGGCGGCAAGCGGAACGAGTGGCTGAGCATTACCGGGTAACCGCCTGCCGACAGCATGGCCCAACCGACCAAGGGCATCGCGATCATCAACGCGTACAGCAGATAATGCGACGCATATGCCGCCAATTTCTGGATGGCAGGCAGATCGGCAGGCAAGGGCGGCGGTGGATGGCGCAGCCGCACGGTCAATCGGATCACTGCAAGCACCAGTATCGCGATGCCGAGCGGCTTGTGGATCGCCAACAACCATTCGTGCCGTTCGGATACCGACGCCACCATGCCGACGCCGACAAACAGCATCGACACGATCAGGATTGCCATCAGCCAATGCAGCACCCTGGCGGCAAGTACGAACTGAGAAGGTGAGCGCGTCATTACTTGGCCTCTGGCTTGGTAGTGGCTGCGGCAGTGCCGGGCAGATGTGCTTCCTCGCTGGTACGGCGCAGATACGACGTCGCGTAGGCAGCGGAACGCGCAGGCAGCAGTGGGTCGTCGGATATTTCGATGCCGTGCGGCAACACCGTGGGATCGTAGTTGATGTCACGGCATTCGCCGCTTTCCTGCGGCTGGGTGCTGGTAAGTACCAATGTGCCGGCATCGATTTCGCGCCGATCCGATGGCCATTCCTTGCTCGCATCGTTGGTGGGGTCGCCGGGATTGGCGAGCGTCACCATCAGGTGCCAGCGCTGCGGTCCTTGTGCAAGCCGTTGCGCCAGATCGGCATCAAGGTAATTCGCCTCGCTGCCGCCGACGCCATCACCGCTGGCTTCCGGCACCACGCGCCAGCGCACGGCGTGCTTTTCTCCTTTTGCATCGACGAACTCGAACGCGTTCAAGCTCCAATAGCTATTGGTGACGTAGCTTGCAGAGGGCTTGGCTGTTTTCACCCAGGCGCCAAACGCAGCGGTTTCGGGATGCGAGGCAAAGAACGCCCCGATTTTTGCTGGGTTGGGTTTGCCGGTCGAAGGATCAGGCTGCTGTGCCTGCAACAGCTCATAAAACGCCTGCGGCGTGGCGACCGGGAACACCGGCATGCTGTTCATGCCCGTGCGCCATTGCTGGCGGTTCGCTTGCGTAAAGCGCAAGGCCAGGCTGCGGATGGGAACAGCGCTGTCTGGCGCATAAGGGTTGCCAACGGGAACGGCGAAACGCCCCACCACCGGCGTTCGCCCAGGCGAAAACACCTGCGCCACCGAATACGTTTGCACCTGGCCGTTGCTGTCGAAATAGCCGGCCACGCATACGCCCTTGGCGTGGTTGCGGCGATAGCCCGGAAAAACCCCGGCATTGGCCTGCAGCTGGTTCACCAGCCGCTGTGCCGTCAGGCGTTGCGGTGCAAGCCAGCCGCCGACGTAGCCGAAAGCCAGCACGATGACGAGCAGCACGAGAGCGATGAGCCCGAAGCGTAGAACAGCACCGCGACTGGAAAGAGGGGGTGGCGCATGCATGGAATCGTGTCCTGGCTGATAAGAGATCGTGGATAACGGAAGGATGCGATCGATCCTTCAACTCGCGTCGATACCTTCGTCGATGAAAAGCCATGGGTTACATGTCTGGTATGCGCGCGCTCCCTCAGGCACCAAGTGCTTGTTTGCAGGTACGCGGCACATGCGTCGCGTACGTCACTATCGAACTGCCGGGCCAGCCGTTTTCAAAGTGCCGGTTATTTCACCGGGGCCATCAAATGCTGATAGGGCGTGCCTGCCCACATGACGTACGGCGCCGATGTATCGGGATCGGCGTTCTTCGGATACCCGTCGTAAAAGCTGGCATCCGCGCCCACGATCATGAAATGCGGACCGGTTTTGATCCAATGATTGTTCGGCAACGGTTTTCGCGCGTAAGGATCGGTATTGCTGGCATCCGTGCCGCCTTCGAGCATGTACATCACGCCGATCTGGCCTGTCGGCGGCGGCTTGTGCGCCATCCAGGCTTGCGCCCACTCCAACGCATGCTTGTCCATGCACATCGGATCGGGCCCGGGCGTGGCCGGATTGTCCGGCATGCACGTATAGCCGTTGGTGCCTTGGCGTAGCGTGCGCATCGTGCCGTCGGCATTCATGGCGATGATGGTGGCGCCATTTGCAACGCCTGGCGGCGCTGCGCGCATGGCACTGGCGATCAGTTGGGCATCCGTCGGCGTGTGTGCGTCGGCTGCCCATCCGGCGCTCGTGGCAACGAGCAGGGCAGCGGCGACAGGGGCGAACCGGTACAGCGAGCGTCGTGCACTCATAGGGCCTCCCGCTACGGTTGAACAGGCCATCCGGAATTCCGCAAGCGAGTCTGGGCGCCTGTGAAAAGCCTGTCAATTGGCGTTGCGGCTCAGCGTGCCCCGTTTTTGCCGCAGCGCAGTTGGCGCCCCCGAAACGCGGCGCCCATAATGGCTGCTTTCCCTTGGCAGTCGCAGGACATTCCCCGATGAACGCCCCCACCCGCATCGACACCACCCGTACCATCCGCGCTCCGCATGGCACGGCGCTTACCTGCAAGAGCTGGCTCACCGAAGCCCCGTACCGCATGATCCAGAACAACCTGGATCCGGCGGTGGCGGAAAACCCGGCGGAACTGGTGGTCTACGGCGGCATCGGCCGTGCCGCGCGCAACTGGGAATGCTTCGACGCCATCCTGCGCGCCCTGCGCGACCTCAACGACAACGAAACCCTGCTGGTGCAATCCGGCAAACCGGTCGGCGTGTTTCCCACCCATCCCGATGCGCCGCGCGTGCTGATCGCCAATTCCAACCTGGTGCCGGCGTGGTCGAACTGGGAGCATTTCAACGAACTGGATAAGAAGGGCCTGATGATGTATGGCCAGATGACGGCCGGTTCGTGGATCTACATCGGCTCGCAAGGCATCGTGCAGGGCACCTACGAAACCTTCGTGGAAATGGGCCGCCAGCACTACAACGGCAGCCTCAAGGGCAAGTGGATTCTTACCGCGGGCCTTGGCGGCATGGGCGGCGCGCAGCCGCTGGCCGCATCGCTGGCCGGTGCGTGCAGTTTGAATATCGAATGCCAGCAAAGCCGCATCGATTTTCGCCTGAAGACGCGTTACGTCGACGAACAAGCCACCGATCTGGACGATGCACTTGCGCGCATCGAGAAATACACCAAGGCCGGCGAAGCCAAATCCATCGCCTTGCTCGGCAACGCCGCCGACGTGCTCCCCGAACTCGTGCGCCGCGGCGTGAAACCCGATGCCGTCACCGACCAGACCAGCGCGCACGACCCGGTCAACGGCTACCTGCCGCAAGGCTGGACGGTGGAGCAGTGGTTCGAACGCCGCAAGAGCGATCCCGCCAGCACCGCCAAGGCCGCCAAACAGGCCATGAAAAAACACGTGGAAGCGATGCTCGCGTTCCACGCGCAAGGTGTGCCGACTTTCGACTACGGCAACAACATTCGCCAGATGGCCAAAGACGAAGGCTGCACCAACGCCTTCGATTTCCCCGGCTTTGTGCCCGCGTTCGTGCGTCCGCTGTTCTGTCGCGGCGTCGGTCCGTTCCGCTGGGTGGCGCTCTCCGGCGATCCGGAAGACATCATGAAGACCGATGCCAAGGTGAAGGAACTGATTCCCGACGATCCGCACCTGCACAACTGGCTGGACATGGCCGAGCAGCGCATCAGCTTCCAGGGCCTGCCCGCGCGCATTTGCTGGGTGGGTTTGGGGCAGCGCCACAAGCTTGGCTTGGCATTCAATGAGATGGTGCGCAAGGGTGAGTTGAAAGCGCCGATTGTGATTGGCCGCGATCACCTGGATTCCGGCTCCGTCGCCAGCCCCAACCGCGAAACCGAAGCGATGAAGGATGGCAGCGATGCCGTTTCCGATTGGCCGCTGCTCAATGCGTTGCTCAACACGGCTGGCGGCGCTACGTGGGTGAGCTTCCACCATGGTGGCGGCGTGGGCATGGGGTACAGCCAGCACAGCGGCGTGGTGATTGTGTGCGACGGTACCGAAGCGGCTGACAAACGTATTGCGCGGGTGCTGTGGAATGATCCGGGTACCGGCGTGATGCGGCATGCGGATGCGGGGTATGAGATTGCCGTGCAGTGTGCGAAGGAGCAGGGGCTCAATCTGCCTATGCTCTGAAATTGCGATTTCAGGATATGCGCTTCGACGTTACACCCTCGCTTTTGAGGGTGTAATTTTTTATAGGGCCGATTTGTCGTATAAACGTGGAGCGGAGCAGAGCGATTTTGAGCTTCAAGGGGATTGGGGATAAGTGGTCCAAAGACCCCGGCTATCCATCCAAGTGGATGCGCGTGTTGTGCGCCAATTAACTCAGGTGTGATGCCGAGTAAAATCTCACGAAATAAGGAGTGCGGAAATGGGACAGACAATTGAAGAACTGTATTTCGAGACGCTGCCGACTGATTTGTATCGGCATGGAACCATGACAAGCCCTCAGCTTCACAAGCCGAGGACGATGCCGCCCCGCCAAGCGGACCAAGTCCATGATGTAAAGATTTATACGAAGAATGGCGTCGATTACGTTGATGCGACATCTGGTGGGATTTCCACGTTCAACATGCCTAACCTGAGGTTTGGCAATCGATGGTGGAAGCTGCCCAAAGGCACCAAGATTCCCACGGGTTTGAGAGTGAGCCGGGACGCGGGCATCAATCATGCTACCGGCCAGATTCACTACACCATCAGGCCTCTGCACGATATGCCGCTATCCACGTTTATCACGTTGCTCCAGCAGATATCCGCTCATGCGGTTCCCACCTTCGCCGTGCCGACAAAACAGGTAAAGTGATATGGATCTTGGCATAAAAGAGAAGCAGGTCATCCTGGTCGCTTTGCGACGGTTTTTGAAAGAGCTAGAAGATCAGTTGAACTCGGAAGATATCGATGAGGAAGAGTCCGCTGATCTTGCCAATGATGCGGCATTGGTTGATCTTCTTGTGTCTCGCTTTGAGGAAGAGGCATAATCCTTGAGCGCTTTTGTACGGGGCCAAAGCGCTGGGATGGCCTTGTTGTACACTCGGAGAAAAAAATCTCAGCCTGCATCTTTAAAAGGGGGGTGTCATGAAATTTAGCGTTCATGGGCCATTTCGGCTTCCATTTCACAATCGACTAATTAATAGCGCGGCAAGCGAAAAAAAGAATTTCTGGGAAGTGGTGGATTCCGAAGAGTCAAATCTTTCGGAGGCGTGTGGTTGCTATATCTTCGTTATTCGAAAAAATAGCAAGGCGTTGCCTTGGTATATAGGTCTTACGACAAAAAGAAGTTTCAAGAAAGAGGTGTTGGGATTACATCAAATCAATCACTATAATCAAGCAATAGGAAATGCACGGCGCGGGTGGCCTGAAGTCTACCTGTTAGCCAAGCGTACCCCTGGTGACAGGTTCGCAAGGCCATCGGCTAGGGCGCAGGGTGATATTGAGTTTCTTGAAACATTCATGTTTGGTGTAGGGCTTAACGCCAACGGTAAACTTCGTAATTCTCGAAATACTCGATTTCTTAGAGCTGTAACGGTGCCTGGCATTATAAATACACCACGGCGAGCTCCTACCACGTCAGAAAGAGCATTAAGGAAAGATATGGGGCTTTAGATGCAGGTGGGGTGAGTCCTGGCATTATAAATTATTGCAAATGACGAAGTTGAGGTCTTTGCTGCAATTTACGGCAGTTGTTGCTTGTAAATCATCCCGCCCTTCATCACAAACGGCACATGCTCAACCGCACTGATGTCAGCCGTGGGATCGCCCTGCACAGCAATAATGTCCGCATCCAATCCCGCCTTCAGCTGCCCGAACTTGTCCTGCTGCCGCAAAATCTTGGCATCCACCGCCGTCGCCGCCAGCAACACCCGTGCGGGTGACATGCCATCGCGCACCATCCATTCCAGCTCCTTGTAGTTGGTGCCGTGGGTGAATACGCCCACGTCGCTGCCGCAACCGATCATCACGCCGGCCTTCATGGCGTTTTTGAAAGCGTTGGCGGCTTCCTGCATGCCGGCATCGGGTGGCTGGCCGGGTTTCCAGTTGCGGAAGTATTCGGCGTAGGCGGCTTCGGCTTCGAGCGTGGGCAGGTAGGCGACGTTGTGTTGTTTCATCAGCGCGAACACTTCCGGTGTGCCGCCGTAGCCGTGTTCGATGGTATCGACGCCGGCGAGTACCGCGCGGCGCATGCCTTCGGCGGTGGTGGAGTGCATGGAGACGGGCAGGCCGAGTGAGTGGGCGGTGTCGACGCCGGCTTTCAGTTCTTCTTCGCTGAAGGTGGGTACGGCGCCTTTGCTCTTGCCGCATTCGTAGTCGGCATAGATCTTGATCCAGTCCGCGCCGTGGCCGGCCTGGTCGCGCACGGCATCGATCATTGCCGGTACGCCGGCTACGGGAATGCCGCCTTGTGGAAGGTTGAGGTCGGTGCGGAAGCCTTCGGGGCCGGGGCCATAACAATGTGCTGCAATGGTGGCGCGCGTGGCGACGAACAGGTGCGGTCCGGGAATCAGCCCTTCATTGATGGCGCGTTGCACGTCGACGTCGGCATAACCGGCGCCCTCGGTGCCCAGGTCGCGCAGCGCGGTGAAGCCGGCCATCAGGGTGTCATGCACGTGCTTGACGGCTTCGATGGTGCGATAGGACTGCGTTTCCTTCAGCACCTGATCGTTCCACAAGGCTTCGTTATAGGGATGCAGGAAGATGTGCGAGTGCGCGTCAATCAGGCCGGGCAGCAGGGTGGTGCCGGGCAGATCGATGGTTTGCGTGCCGGGTGGGGCATGGACATCCGAAGCCGGGCCTACCGCGGCGATCTTGTCGCCTTGCACCAGTACCACCCAGCCTGCATGGGCCTGTTCGCTGCGTGCATCGAAAACGCGGTCGGCCTTGAGCAGCCAGGCGTGGTCGGCGGGCTTTGGTGGCGAGACCGCATCGGCCAATACCGTGGATGCGCCCATGGTGCAGGCAATGAACATGCCGCCGAACAATGCGGCGAGGCGGTGGAACCGATGCTTCGACATGGCTGTTCCTCAGGGTCTGTCGGCGGGATCGGTCACTTATAGCAAAAACACACCGAAGGCGATAAGCAGGGCTTTTTGCACATGCGGCAGCTTGTCGTCGTGCGAGTGATGACGAGGCAGGCGAACATGTAGGCGGGAATGCAATCCCAATCTACTTACTTGCTGGAAAATACGTAGGCGCCTCTCGCCGATCCTTCAAACTGTAATCACGCACGATACGAATCGCATAGATATTCGCGCCCGCATCGTTGCTCCGAATGGCGGCCTCGGCGAAGTTGTCCGCATCCTGCTGTGTACGCCAGCCGGCAAGAAAGGCACTGCGTTCAGCAGTATTGAGGTGCTGGAAAACGTCGCTATCCAATGCCTGCGGATGCGTGGTGCTTGCGAGTGGGTTCAGCGATGAGCCCTCGGCAAGCGCGCCATCAATGATCGTCAATGCCTTGGCTTGCCCGATTTCGGTTTGATCCTGCCGCATCCAGTTCACGGAGCGATCTGCAAAGCGGCCGGCGACGCGCGTTACTTCGCCGACTCGAATCCGATAGTCCTCAAGCACGCCTTCGCGCCCGCGCACCTGCGCGGCGTGGTGTGGTTCCAGCGTACGCCAATGCACGACGGCCTTTTCGTTATCCCACAACGACAGGGATAGCAGATAGCCCTCGCGTTGACTGCTACGGAACCGTTCGTTTTCCAGAAAGCCAGGTATCTTTTCCAGCACCGGGCGCAAACCGGCGGCAATCTGCAAATATTCGTCCTTGCGTGCAGGATCGGGCTTTACTTCAAATACAACGGCAAAGAGCGAGCGATGGGACATGGGCGAAATCATTGAGCCGAATCTTCCGCAGCATGGATAAAGGCGTTGACGCTTTCGTACAGCGAGTGCCGGTTTTTTTCCAGGTGCACGACATGCGTGCCGTCATCGATGCGCAACCGCCACCTTAGTGGGCTGTGCGTGAACTTCTCAAGAAAAGGGGCGGCGCCGGCGTCGTTCACCACATCGTCGTCATTGCCGTAGACCACGAATACCGGAACGGCGACGTTGCTGGCGTCATACGGATAATGTCCTGCCGTTACGCTATCGATATCGTCGAGCGGGCCATTGGGAATGCGCAATGCATCGGCTGGGTCGCCTTGCACGTGCGGTACCGATGCCGCGAACGCAGGCGCCCAGCGTTGGTCCACTGCAGTCTCAAGCAGGTATTTGCCGGGCGGAAGCACGTCCTTGAAACGCAATTGTTCCAGGCGTTGCTGCGCAGTGATCGTCCACCAGGCGGGATGATCCGTGGCAGGCGGCAAGGGCGTGCTCAAAGGTACGATCGGGCCGAACAAGGTCAGCGAAGACAATGCATGCGGGTGGCTTGCCGCAAACATTGCCGCGGGCACCGTGCCCCAGGAGTGCGCCACAAGGTGAATCGACGTGATGCCCTGGTGCCTGCGCAGTTCGTCGACCGCCACGGCTATCTCGCTTGCGGCTGCCTTTGCGTCGGTAACAGGCGGCGCCTGATTGGCGGGGCTGGACATCGCCGGCGGACGGCTGGAATCACCAAAGCCGAGGAAATCCAGGCCGCAAGCGACATAGCCCTGGCGCGCCGTGTATTCGATCCATGAGTCGCCCGGCGCGAATGTAAAACCGGCCGCAAGCATGGTGGGAAAGCTGGCCCCATGGATGAACAGCACGCTCTTGTGTGCGTCGGGCGTCGGGCGCGCGCAATGCAGTGCCAGATGCTCCGAGGGTGCATCCGGCAGCGTGATGTAGATCGTGCTGACCGGAATGCTTTGCATGCCTGTAGAGGAAGCCAGTGCGAGGAGGAGCGATGCGAGCATGGTGGCACTCGGCGTGGAGGGAACGCCGCCAACTTAGTCAGGATCGCCGAAGGATATTTCGGCGTCCGGCGAAGCGTTCGAATACAGCAGGGTGCTAAGGCGCATGCGTTGATGGCCATGCATTCCAGCCATCCTGGTTGTACGATCGCGCCGTTGATCATGTTTTGGGGCATGGAGGTCGCATGGGAAGCATTGCCGCACGCCTCGCCTGGGCGCTTGCCGTCGTTTGCCTGCCTGGTCTGGCGCAAGACCGGAAGACCTTGTCGCCCGTCGAGGTGACCGCGCCGGCCTATACGTCGCATCACGGCGGTTATCTCATCTCGGGCGACTTCAAGGTCGACCCGCGCATGCCCTTCATCGTATTTCCTTCGCAACCGCTGGTCGCCGAAGACGTGCTCAGCGTCGAGCCGAAATACCTGGCCGATGACGATTACCTGGTGGTGCAGGAATGCGCCGCGGCCGATTGCAGTCGCGCCAGCGTGGTACGCGTGTGGCATCCCGGTGGCGTGGCCACGGAAATCCAGAACGATCCCAACCGCATCCTGATCAAGCATGAGAACAAATACTGGATTTGGGTAAAGCGGCTGCCGCTTGCCTCCACCATGGGTTGCAACGATTGCAACGACCAGCATTTCTACACCAGCTTCGAGCCGTTCAGCCCGCCCATGGTGCTGATGCCCAACGGCGATCTGGCCGCCTATAACCGGGCAGCGCTATTGGCTGCGCGCGACCAGGATCCGGTACCGGTGAAGACGCAAACGCACGAAGGTTCCACCTTTGTGGTGACGTATGCGGACGGAAGTACGGTACGCATACGGCGCATGCATGCGGAACATTGACGAGGTGGACATGATGAGCAGTCGCACTGGCGTGCTTCGTTTCCATAGTCACCATGCGTTCCATGAAACCGTGCGGCGCTTGCATGATGCGTTTGCCGAACACGGCATCGAGGTGTTTGCTAGCATTGATCAACGGGCGGAGGCGATGGCGGTCGGATTATCGATGCCGCCTACGGTGTTGATCCTGTTCGGCAATCCCAAGACCGGTACGCCGCTGATGCTTGCCAATCCGGCGGCGGGTATCGATCTGCCGCTGAAGGCGTTGGTGGTGGAAAGCGAGCCGGGCAGGGTGGAGGTGCTGATCAATAGCGCCGCGTATCTGATCGAACGGCATGCGTTGCCGCAGGCGCTTGAAGCGAATCTTCTGCCGGTGGAAGAGTTGGTGGGGGCTGTGTTGGGGGTGAAGGCTGAGGTGATGTGAGCTTTCCTTGAGTTGATTTCAGAGCGAGTCGTCATTCCGGCCTACCTACGCCGGAATGACGACTCGCTTCGAATGGGCGTCGACGTGAGTTCGCAAAACAGATCACTTCAACGGCAAAAAAATATCCATCGCCGCCTCATGCTCAGGCACATCGGGAAAGAACGTCACCCGCTGCACGAATAGCGGAAAATCGCGCGGCTCCTCGCCGCTTCGTGGCAGCCATTCCGAATAAAGATACGCAATCGACGCGTGCAGATGATCATCCGAGCCCACATGCCGCAACCTTGCGCAACGCCCGGCAGGAATGCACTTGTCCACGATGCCAACACCGGACAGGTCGCGGTCCACGGCGACGCAGAGATCCATGCGATAGTCATCCGGCGCCACCTGGCAAGGATCGTCGTAGAAGATATTGAACGTGGCATGCCGGCTGGGATGCAGATGATGTTGCTTGCGCCAGGCGATGAACGAGCGGATCGAATCGCCGATGCGGTTCGGATCGCCACGGTGTTCCATCACGGCAAGGCGGGTTGCCGGAAAATCCATGATGCGAACATCGCGAGTATCGGTTTTGGCTTGCATATGGCGGATCCTTAGCGCGGTAAGCATTTCGTAGGTGTCGTGCCAAGGCTTCCATTGCGGCTGTTGGCGGAATTCGCTGGGCGTTTGTCCGACGCTTTTCTTGAACGCGCGCGAAAAAGATTCGGGATGGTCGTAACCGCTTTCCAACGCGATCTCGATCACGGGTTGATCACCGCGGAAGGCCAGCTGATAGGAAGCGCGTTTCAGCCGGCGCAGTTGCATGTACTTGTACACGCCGATCCCGAACATGTCCGAAAACTGCCGCAGGAAGTGATGCCTTGAGAAAGCCGCCACGTCGCTGAGCCTGGCCACGGTAAGGTCTTCATGGAGATGCTCATCGATGTAACCGAGCACTTTCTGGAAGCGGGCGAGGTAGGCATCCGATGGCCGTGCGTTCAATGCGATATCTCCTTGACGACCGAGAGTTTACGCATCGATCGCGTAGCGCGCCTGACAGAAATTGCTGAATCGGTCCGGGTTCAGCTGCGCGTATACAGGCCGGTGATGCGTCCTTCCGCAAGCACGTGGCCCTGGATCGCGGTGTTGACCTGTAGTGCATCGGCGCCGGATGGCAGCGCAGGCATGGAATCCAGCGCGTAGACGTGAAACACGTAGTGGTGTGTCGTGCCCGAGGGCGGGCAGGGGCCGCCGTAGCCCGCGTGGCCGAAGCCGTTGATGCCTTCCACAGCGTGTTCGAGCCGGTGCGACGAGGTCGACGCTCCCTCGGGCAGGTCGCGTGTCTCCGCGGGAATGTCATACGCCAGCCAGTGCGCGAACGCGACCGGCGCATCCGGATCCATCACCACGATCGCGAAGCTGCGAGTGCCGTCGGGTGGTCTCGGCAGGCGGATGTCCGGCGACAGGTTCGCGCCGTCACAGCTGAGCTTGGCCGGCATGCTGCCGCCGTCGGTAAAGCTGGCGCTTTGGATGGATAAAAAAGCCGGCGATGGCCCGGCGCATGCGGCACCGATCGGCAGCATCAGCCCGGCGAAAACATGCAGGCTATGCTTGCGGCCTTGTCTATGCATTACGGGCTCGCATCTGCCAGGCTGACTGTCACGAACGTGTGATGGAAGAAGCGCGCACGTAATGCGTTGTCGTTGAGCGAGAACGCACTGGGCGCCATCGGTTGCGCCGGCGCGTACGGCGGTGCCTGGCTGGCAAAGCGCAGGAACGGATCGACGAATTGCACGGACCATTGCCCGCTATGGGCATTGAGGGGCGTGCTGGGCAGGTCGCCGAGACGTTGTACCCAGAAGGAAACCTGGCCATCTTCCGGCAGCACGAACTGCTGGCTGCTGCTCGATTGGCCCGCGTAATAAGCCGTGAGCGGGAGTGTCTTGATCACGCGTGGGCGCAGGCAACCCTCACTGCACATGGCCACCTGCAATATCAGCACCGGCTGCGCGTTGGAAGCGTAGATCTTGATCACGTCGCCTTTTTTCAGCACCGATGTGCTTTGGAAGACGAGGGGTTTGCCGCTGCCGTTCTGTTGCGCCACGGTGAAGGCGGTATTGTCCGCGGCTTGGGCGGTGCTGATGACTCCCAGTGCGATCAATGCGCTGGCGAAAAGGTGTGAAGTGGACATGGTAGTCACCTCGCAGCATGCGGTCTGCGGTGGGTATCTTGCGCCGATTTCATTTTGCTGTCAGCAGATAAGTGGGTGTCATTGGCTAACCCAACTCTACGATTCACGTCCGGCATGCGCAGGATCAGGCAAGCCCCAAAAATGCACTTGCGCGCTCGGATCGCCGCAACGCATACCGTTCAATCATCCACACCAGCACCATCGATATGCCAAACAGCGGCAACAGCAGCGCCAACAGGACAAGCGCGCCGATCAATCCATACGGATAACGGCGATCGACCGCCGGCGGGGCACCTAGAATCCCGGCAGGGCGACGGCGCCACCACATCACTGCGGCGCTGGTGCACAACGTGATCAAACCCAGCGCCGTGAACACTCCCATGATCTGATTGAGCGGTGGAAACAGCACGCCCTCGTGAATGGCGATGCCATAGCCGATGATGCGATCAAGCAATGGCTTTTGGGCAAATGCCGAGCGCTGCAAAACCGCGCCGGTCTCGGCATCGAACGTCACATCGCTGCGGCGTGGGCGATCGTCGGTATCCGAGCGCGCTGTCCAATGTGGCGAACGTTGCGAAGGTGGCGCAATCAATACAGGCGCTGCCAAGTGTTGGGCCGCGGCTATCGGAACCAGGCGATCGAGCGTCGCATAGTCGATCGGCATGGACATGCTGCCTATCGCCATATCCATGCCTGGCATGTTCATGCCGGCGTGCTCGTCGGGTGTCGTGTTCTCCTGCCTGATCCGTGCACGCTCCGACGCGCTGCCGGTCGTCCAGTCTTGTTGTACGGCGTTTGCAGTGAACATATGGCGCAGCGAACGCAGCGTGCCGCCCCAGGTGGTGGTCCATGGCAGGCCCGATAGCAGCAGGACCAATGCGAACACCGAGATCCACAAGCCCGTCACCGCATGCAGATCGCGCCAGAAGACGCGGCGTCCGTGCCTTAGGCGCGGATAAAGCGCGCCGCCCAGACGGGCGTTGCGTGGCCACCATAGATACAGGCCGCTGAGCAGCATCAGGATGGTCCACGATGCGGCAAGTTCCACCAGCATCGAACCGCCGCGGCCCAGCAGCAGTTCGCCATGCAGGTAAAACACCACACGCATGAAGCGATCGTTCTCGCGCACCACGTCCAGCACCTGCAGGGTGGACGGATTGACGAACACGCGAATCAACTCGCTGCCGCGTCCAAGCAAAATACGCGTGGCCGCTTCGGGTGATCCGGACAGCACATAAGCGTTGAGCACTGAGCCTGGCACCGCGCGCAACGCTGCCGCCACCTGCGCGGAAGGCGGTTGCGCCGCGGCGTGGGTGACGTGCGCATAGTGCCGTTCCAGCCAGGGTTCCAGCTGTGGCTTGAACAGATAGATCATGCCGGTAATCGCCAGCCACAGCACGAACGGCAGGCAGAACAAGCCGGCGTAGAAATGCCAGCGCCAGACCATGCGATGCACGCCGCGCCGCTCAGAGCTTGAAGGTGAGGTTGCCGACATAGGTGCGCTGCGGGAACGGGTGGTAGAGGAAGTACTGGCGGTTGTTGAGGTTGTCGATGCCGAACGAGGCCGATAGCTGCTCGCTGATCTGGTAACTCACATGCAGGTCGAACACCACGAAGGTATCGAATGCGCCGAACACGTCTTCGGTGTTGTCGGTGTTATCCATGGTCGAGTACTGCTTGCCGCTGTAGCGTCCCGCCAGGGTGAACGCCCATGCAGCCGTGGGGCGATAGGTGGCGAGGGCGGTGGCGCGCCAGCGCGGCACGTAAGGCACGTGCTTGCCGTCGGACGTGGTGCCGGTGCTGCTGGCGAAGGCGTCGTTGGAAAGAATGGTGGAATCGACGAAGGTCACGCTGCCCGACAATTCCAATCCATGGATCAGCACGTTGTCGTGATCGGCCACCAGCTCGATGCCGCGATTGCGCACGGCGCCGACGTTGCTGACGAACGTCACCGGCACGGTGTAGTCGGGCAACGTGGACGTCTGGTTGATCATCGCGTTGCGCGTGTTTTCCTGAAACAGCGACATGCGCACGTAGCCATCATCCAGGGCATGCTCGACAGCCAGTTCGCCGCTGAGATCGCGCTCCGGTTTCAGGTCCGGATTGGGCGAAGCGAACGTGGCACCGGTGGCGACAAGTTGATAAAGCTCCGAAACGGTGGGGAAACGTACTGCCTTTGCTGCCGAGCCGGTGATGCGCCAGGTCGGCGAGATATCCCAGCGCAGCGTCGCCTTCGGCGAGAAGGCCGTCGCGTGTTCGCCCGGCTGGTATATCGCGGTCTTGCCGCTGAAGTTGAAGCCATCCATGGCGCGCCACTTTTCATAACGGCCACCGATGGTCGCCAGCCAGTCGGGCGCGATCTGCCAGGCGTCCTGCGTCCACAATGCGTGGGTGCTGGTTTTGCCGCGGCCTGAGGCATACAGGCTCGTTACGCTCGATGGATCCTGCCACGCGCTGAGGTTGTAGGTGGGATTGGCAAGCGTGTATTGGTCAGCGTGTGCGCCGACGGATATTTCATGCGCACCGCCATAGCCCTGTGGCCGCCAGATGCCTTTCAAGTCGGCCGTGGACCACTGGGTGCCGCCGTAGTTGGCCAACAAACCATGGGGAGTGAACATGGCGCCGCTGCCGACGCCGGCAGGCGACCACTGCCTGTCCTTGATGTAGTCGTAATGCGTGAGCACCAGCTCGCCGTCAAAATCGCTTCGGGTATCCGTTTTTAGCGATAGTGCTTGCATCAGGTGATGGGCGCTCAGGAAATAATCGTTGCTGGCGAAGGCGGAGGATTTGCCGTAGCTCGGCGCGCCTTGCGCGTTGGCGAGATAGGTCTGCACGCGCGACTGGCCGTGGTTGCTCCAGAAGCCGATCCAATACGCAGCCTGCAACCACGGCGTGATGTCGTAGGCGAACTTGCCATTGAGGTTGAGCTGGCGCGAATGCAGCAGGCCGCCCGCGCCGATCACGTTTGCCGGCTGGCCGACTTTGTTGCGTGCCGGAATGGTGCCGCCGGTTCCCGCAGGCGTGCCCGCGCTGGTGAGGTAGCTCAATGGCTGACTGAACGTGTTCAGGCCGGTGGCGCCGACGAACCACGTGAATTTTCCATCGCGTCCGCCCGCGCTTACGCTGGTCTTGCTGCTGCTGTAGTTGCCCTTGGTGTTGTAGAAGTTGTACGTCTGCAGCGCCTGGGTTTGCTGGATCGTTACCTCTGGTTTGTCCGGCGTGCGCGTGACGATGTGCACTACCCCACCCATCGAGTTGCCGGCGTAGGCGGCCGAATAAGGTCCGTACAGCATGTCGACGTGATCGATCTGCTCCGGCGACACCATGCCCCAGCGTGGCGCGCTGTTGGTGTTGTTGTTGCCGATCAGTGCGGAGATCGGAATGTCATCCACGTACACCAGCGTGCGCGCACTGGAATTGACGCCCCAGTCGCGCGTGGCGAGCACGGCCTGGGTATCGCCTATGTTGCGCTTGCGCATGAACAGGCTCGGCATGTAGCGGGTAGCGTCTTCCACATCCACGGCGTTGACCGTCGCGTGCAACTGCGCGGCGGTAACGCTGACCTGGGTAGCGGGAAAGTTGGGATCGGATCCAAGCGGCATGCGCGTGGCGGCAGAAACGCGTACAGGCATAAGCGTGGTCGGCTTTTTCATAGAGGGATGCGTGTTCGCCGTCGCGCCATCCTGGGCCATGGCGACGGAGGAGGCGAGCACGGCGAATGGCAATGCAGCCAATGCGTGGGGGCGAAGGATAGGGCGCATGGTGTGGGGAGTGCGATGGAGTGCTCTTGCCAGGACGGCAGCAAATCAAAGGGATTTCGATGCGGCTCCATGCCGTCATGCCGGCGGACGCCGGAATCCAGCAAAAACACACGGTGCGTAGCACGCAACACTAAAAAATGTTGTGTCCTTCGGACGCATTATTTGCACTGGATTCCGGCGTTCGCCGGCATGACGAGCAGGAGCGCGAAGGCATCAAGCCCTCGGCATGCATCGACATTCAAGGCAGCGGCAAAAGCGCTGCTACATCAGCCTTTGATGAGCAGCGGCGGCCCACGTGGCCGTGCACTCAGCAGTGGCGCGGCAGGTACGTTGAATGGCAACGCCGGATGCGGTGTTGCCGAGGCAAGCTGCACCGGCGGCAGGATGAGTGGTGCGTCGAACCCCACCGCCGGCATGTGCGAGAACAGTACGCAATAACCGCAGCGCGCGGTGGGATCGTTCGGATGCTCCGGCATCCCATGCCGATCTGCATGCGCAGCATGCAAGGCGCAGCCGGCGTCGATGCTGGACGGCATGCCGTCCATCGCCATATCCATCGGCATGGAGCGCGAAATGACCGGCATCAGCACGATCAGCGCCATGGCGGCCAAAGCCAGCCATGCCACAAAACGATGCTGTGCGGAACGTTTCGACACGCTTGTATGACCCCGGCTGACGAACCCAGATGCGCGGAAGCCTAGAGTAGGCTCCAAACATGATGACAGCAAATGGCAAAAACGTCATGCGGCACTTTGCATCAGCGCGTGGCGCACCCATGATGGGAGATGCGTGGATCAAATGAAGGCGTGACGGCAATGAAGATCTTGGTGGTGGGAGCAGGTGCCATCGGCGGCTATTTCGGTGGCCGTTTGCTGGAAAGCGGACAGGACGTCACCTTTCTGGTGCGCAAGGCGCGCGCGGAAACCCTGGCGCGCAAGGGCTTGCAGATTCGCAGCGCGCAAGGGGATATCGATCTGCCGCCGCCGCGCACGGTGCAAGCCGATGCGCTGAACGAAACGTTCGACCTGATCATCGTCAGTTGCAAGGCCTACCATCTGCCGCAGGCGATCGAAGACATGGCGCCCGCCGTGGGCGAACAGACGGCCATCCTGCCGTTGCTCAACGGCATGCGGCACCTGGACTTGCTGGAGGCACGTTTCGGCGTCGGCCACGTGCTGGGCGGCCAGTGCGTGATTCCGGCGACATTGGATGCGGAAGGCGTGGTGCGCCATCTTGGTCCCGCCGCCGGCTTGAGCTTCGGTGAACGCGATGGCAGCCGTTCGCCGCGCGTGGAGCGTATCGCCGAAGCGATGGCGAGTGCGCGCTTCGATTCGCGCCTCAGCACCAGCATCCTGCAGGACATGTGGGACAAATGGGTGTTTCTCGCATCGCTGGCCGGCAGCACCTGCATGATGCGCGCGCCGGTTGGCGACATCGTGGCGGCGCCGGACGGCGAGCGGGCAATGCTCGATCTGCTCGAGGAATGCCGCCGCGTGGCCGAAGCGAATGGCCATGCGCCGAAGGATGCGGCCATGGAACGCTCGCGCGGCATGCTCACCGCGAAGGGCTCGACCATGAGCGCCTCGATGCTGCGTGATCTGGAGCAGGGCAGTGCGGTGGAGGCCGACCATGTCATCGGTGATCTGCTGGTGCGTGGCGATGCGGCCGGTTTGATCTCGCCGGCCTTGCGCTTGGCTTATGTGCATTTGAAGGCGTATGAGGTGCGGCGAGGGCGCTGATTGCTCGGCGACGCTGGATGTTTCGCAGGGTCTCCGGGAAACCCCTGGCATTCCCCGCATGACGGTGCTGGGATTTCATTCCAGCCCGCGTCTTCACGCGATCATCACATGGCGCAACCATTCATCTAAATAGGTTGCGCCGAACGGCTGGTTGACCGATTCACGGGAAGCACCCATCCCTCGCTGCGCGAAGATCGGCTCGTCACCGGCTTCCGTTCCAAGGTCGCCGGCAACCGATGGCCTGCGCCAGGTCCCGGTGCGTGGCCGCAGTGGGTACGGATGCGAAAAAATGCGGGCATGCCACCTGGCATGCCTGCACGCGCCGTCGCCGGCCTTACCGGACGCAGCGCGTTGTTTGAAGGAACACTTCGGGCGGTCGAGTATGGCCGTCCAGCACGCGTTCTGCGCGGCAGCAACGCCCTCGCGCAGGGCCATGGGGAAAAGTCGCAACCGCTTACCAGGGCGCTCACTATGGTGGGGCTAGGCAGCCAATCGGCGCCTGGTGTCGGCCCAATTCCGGGCCAAGACAAACCCGTAACCTAAGTGGAGACTCACACATATGTACGCACACTTCGAACGCACCGGCTCGCTGACCGAACTCTCCAGCTATCCGCGTTGGGCGCAAGACCTGGTATCGGCTTGCGAACCGACCAAACAGACTGTGGTGAAGCATGAGCTGTGGACACTGATGCGCGAGAACCGTCTGGATGCAGCAGGCACGCGCGATTTCATGGTAGGCGTGTGGCCCGTGATCGAGCGTTTTCCGGGCTATATGGCACTCAGTTTGCTGAAAACCCGTTACGGCCGTAGCCCGGGCGAAAACATGGCCCGCCGCTGGCTGGTACGCAACATCCGAGTGGAGCAGAATCATGCCGAATACTGGCTCAACTGGGCCGAAGGAGCAGGGGTGCCCCAAACCGAGGTACTGAACGGCACCACCCCCTACGGGACGGACGCATTGTCCAACTGGTGCGAGGAGGTAAGCCGCAGTGGTCCGTTGGCAGCCGGCATGCTGGCTACCAATTACGCAGTGGAAGGGGCAACAGGGGAATGGTCGCAATGGGTCTACGACAGCGCGGCCTATACGGAAAGCTTCCCCAAGGCTACCCGCGCGGGCTCGCTGCGTTGGCTTCAACTTCACGCCGCGTATGACGATACTCATCCATGGGAGGCGTTGGAGATCGTGTGCACCCTGGTCGGCACGTCCCCGCGTCCGGATGAAGTGGCGTACCTGCAGGAATGCGTCAAGCGCAGTTACGTAAGCATGAGGATTACCCTGGATCGGTGTCTGGATGTGCGTCGCGACCCATGGTCGGCCAGTGAAGTGGCCGCTTAAGTAATGCAGTAGGTGGGGCGATACACGTCAGATCGGCAGTTTTTCGGCTGTGGATGACAGGCTCTAAGATAGGGGCAAGATGCGTACCGCCCATCACGTAAAGCAGCGACCGCTGTCTCGGCGCCTTATGCCATTGGCATACGGCTTGGCGGCGGTCGTTGGCTTGGTTTTGTGCCTGACCTGGGGGGCGCTCCAGGTCCAGGTCACGCTGGCTGGTTTCTTGAACGGCGAAAGCCTGTGGTCGAAAGCGCAAAAGCAGTCGGTGATCGAGCTGGCCGCGTATGCGCGCAACGGCGACCCCGCCCGGCTCGAAAGCTTTCGCCGCAATTATGACGTGGTGCGCACCGACCGCTGGGCGCGCGACGCCATCGCCACCGGGCACTACGACCGGCATGCGGTCTACGCGGCATTCCAGCGTGGCGGGGTGATTCCCGCGGCCATTCCGGGGATGGTCTTCATCCTCGATCATTTTGCATCGCTGCCCTACGTTGGGCCGGCGCTGCGCGATTGGCGTTCGGTCGATACCGCCATCGACGACATGAACGGCATCGCCGAGCAGTTGCGGCAGGCGTATGCGCTGGGTCCGCCGCCCGCCGAAGAGATCAAGCGGCAGCAGGCGCGCATCGAAGCGCTCAACACGTACATCGAACCGCGCAGCGACGATTTCTCGTTACAGATAGCCCTGGGTGCCGCGTGGCTGGGCCGCGTGCTGTTCATCAGCGTGCTGGTAACGGCCATGCTGGCGTCCATGCTGTGGGTGCGCATGGCCCAGCGCATCCTGGCTGGCATTCGCGGCACCGAGGAGCGTTATCGCCAACTGTTCGACAGCGCCGCCGACGCCATCGTGATGGTGGATGAAGCCCATGGCCGCATCCTTGGCGCCAACCGCACCGCGGTTGCATGGACAGGGCGCGAACCGCATGAACTGGTCGGCCTGCATTTCCACGACCTGTTCGTGGAAGGCAGCATGCGTTCGGCGGGTTCGTCCACCATCGGTTTGCTGCGCGCGGTCAATGGCCTGATCCGCAGCGTGGAAACGCACAGCAGCCTGACCACCTGGGGCACGCAGCCGGTGCGCCAGGCGATCATGCGCGACGTCTCCGACCGCATCGCGATGGAACAGGAACGCCGCATCGCCGCCGAAGCGCTGGCCAGCGTGGCCGAAGGCGTGATCATTGCCGACGCGGATCGGCGCGTGACCACGGTGAACGCCGCGCACACGCGCATTACCGGCTACACGCTGCCGTATCTGCAGCATCACCGTTTTGACGAATTGCGCCGCATGCCGGACGGCTCGCCGTTGCCTGCCTCCATCTGGGACATGGTGGCCGAAGGCGGCAACTGGGTGGGCGAGGTGCAGAGCTGGCGGTCGGATGGTTCGTCGTATCCGGAACTGCTCAGCGTCAGCGCCATCCGCAACGGCGAAGGACGGGTGCAGCACTACGTGGCGGTGATTACCGACATCACGCGCAGCAAGGCCGACCGCCAGCGCCTGGAATACATGGTGGCGCACGACCCGCTTACCGGCCTTGCCAATCGCAGCGAATTCCAGCGCCATAGCGCGCAGGCGATCGAGGCGGCGGCACGCGTCAACGGCGCGGCGGCGGTGCTGTTCGTGGACCTGGATGCATTCAAGGCCGTCAACGACAGCTATAGTCATGCCATCGGCGATCGCCTGCTGGTGAAAGTGGCGCAGCGCATCCGCCGCGAGTTGGGCGAGAACGACGTGGCCAGCCGTATCGGCGGCGATGAATTCACCGTGCTGCTCGGCGGCTTGCGCACGCGCGAACAGGCCGCGCAATTTGCCAGCCGCCTGTTGCAAAGCCTGTCCGAGCCGATGCTTATCGGCGACTACGAAATCGTGATGAGTGCGAGCATCGGCATTGCCGGTTACCCGCTCGATGGCAGCGATGCCGTCACGCTGATCGCCAACGCCGATGCGGCGATGTACGCCGCCAAGACACAGGAACGCAACACCTTCCGTTTCTACACGCCGCTGATGCACGCCGATGCGCGCATGCGCCTGATGCTCGGCGCCGATTTGCGGCAGGCGCTGATCCGCGACGAATTCCATCTGGTGTTCCAGCCCAGCGTGGAATTGCGCAGCGGCCGCATCGTGGCGGTGGAAGCGTTGATCCGCTGGCGCCATCCGGAACGCGGCGAGCTGATGCCGGACGAATTCATTCCGCTGGCGGAAAGCCTTGGATTGATCCGGCGTCTGGATGCCTGGACCCTGCGCGCCGTATGCAATCAGATCCGTGCGTGGGACCAGGCGAAGCTGCCGCCGATCCGCGTGGCGGTCAATGCGTCCGCGGCTACCTTCGGGCATCCCGGTTTTCTCGACAGCGTGAAACAGGCGCTGCAGGCCAGCGGCATCTCGCCCAAGCGCATCCTGTTCGAAATCACCGAAAGCGCGATCCTGCGCTTGGGCGAGGCGACCGAGCAGACCATGCATGCGCTGCACGCGCTCGGCATCGGCATTGCCATCGATGATTTCGGTACCGGCTATTCATCGCTGGCGTATTTGAAGTTGTCCGGTATCGATTATCTGAAAATCGACCGCTCGTTCGTCACCGATCTGCCGGACAGCGCCAACGACGTAGCCATCGTCGAGGCCATGCTCGCCATCGCCAAGAGCCTGGGGATGTGCACGATTGCCGAAGGTATCGAGACCGCCGCGCAGCATGAGTTTTTGCTGCGCGCCGGGTGTGCGGAAGGGCAGGGTTATTTCTACGCGCGCGGTTTGCCGCCAGTGGAGATCGAGCGGATGTTGTCGCCCAATCCGCGGCATGAGCCGTCGCGGTTGCGGTTGGTGCCGCCCAAATAAAAAATACCTGACGATGTTTGGAGCTTGCCCGGTCGTCATTCCGGCGAAGGCCGAGGCGCTTTACAACAGCGAAGCTGGTCAATCCAGTACAAATACGTGGTGCGCAGCACTCGATATAAAAAATCGTGTGCTTCGCACAGCATATTTAAGGCCTTCGCCGGAATGACAATGAGGCAATACAAACATCCATAAGAGTTTGAAATTTACAGCCGCACATCCACCACCATCTGCTCATCCTGATACATTTCCGGAAACTGCTGCTTCAAATGCGTCACCTTCGGCGCATCGTTGATCAGGATGTATGCGTTGTGCGGATGCTTGCGCGCATAGTCCTGGTGGTAATCCTCGGCGGGATAAAAACCGGCCAGCGGCTGCACCAGCGTCACGATGCTGTCGTCGAATACTTTCGCTGCATTGATCTGCTTGATGTACGATTCCGCGACGTTCTTCTGTTCCGCATTCGCGTAGAAGATTTCCGAGCGGTATTGCGTGCCCGCATCCGGCCCCTGGCGGTTGAGCGTGGTCGGATCGTGCGCCACGGCGAAGTAGATCTTCAGCAGTTGCCCGTAGCTGATCACGGCGGGATCGAAGGCAATCTTTACCGATTCCGCATGGCCGGTATTGCCTTCGCTGACGACATCGTACTGGGCCGTGCTGGCATCGCCGCCGCTGTAGCCGGCCCATACCTGGCGCACGCCGCGCACATGTTCGAACACCGATTGCATGCCCCAGAAACAGCCGCCCGCGAGCACCGCGGTTTCGGTGCCATGCGTGGTGGCTTTGGGTTCGTCGCTGGCAGGGTTGGGAAAGGGCGCATTGCTGGCCGCGGCGGTGCAGGCGGTCAGGCTGAGCAAGGAGAACAAGGCGGCGAAACGACGGGTTTGCATGGCGTGGCTCCGTGGGGACCTGCTTTGCTATTCGCCAATGAGTGCCACGAAGTTACGTCGTGCCGTAAACCATCCCCTCTCCCCTCCGGGGAGAGGGTTAGGGTGAGGGGCTGGGCTTGCGGGAGACTTATCGACATGCGCGAGGGTTTGCTTTTTTTGGTCTCGCACAAAACTAACTGCGCCGCGAGATTCGCCCCTCACCCCAGCCCTCTCCCGGAGGGGAGAGGGAGCAATGTGCGTCGCGCGTCGAGTTACACCACGCGTATTTCCACATCCTCAATCCGCACCACTTGCCCCGCGTGAATCTTGCACGTCTTGCGCAACTCCTGCGCGCCATCCACGTACACCGCGCCGCTGGCGACGATCTGTTTGCCTTGCCCGCCGCTGTCGCACAAACCTGCCAGCTTGAGCAGCTGGTTGAGTTCCACGTATTCGCGGTCAAGTTCGAAATCGATACGTTGCATCATCGGTGCGAGGGCAGGGCCATCGGGTGTTTGGGCAGGCTGAGAAAAGCGAAGAACGGCCGGTGCCGGTCGATGGCGAAGCGGGCCGATTCGTGCAGGATCGCCAGCAAGGTATCGAAATCCTTCGGCACCGCTTCGCGCAGATCGCTGGCGTGATCGAGCAGCAGCACGTGGCCGGCGCCATGCAACCATTCAAGGTCTCGCAGGGTATCCAGCAGCGCATCCCAGTTCTGGCCGAAGCCGTTGGGCACGTTGAGCGTGGCGGCCAGGCGGCGCAGCAGTTCGGCCTTGTCATGACAGCCGGCCAGATCGGCGCGGCATACGTACAGCTGGCCTTGTTCGGCCGCGGCAACCAGGGCGTCGAAGTCGGCTGCGTCGACGAAATACACGCCGCCGTCGTTCGCCTGCGTCAGGTCCAGGGCGCCTTCCGCGCTCATCGGTTCACCTGGAACGGCTTGAAGCTGCGGTAGTGATCGTCGGTGTAATAGAACAGCGTGGGTGGCGTGCCGCCGGTGATGATGCGGCGCGCACCACGGTCGCGCGCGCCGGGCGTGGCTACCGTGTATTCGTGGTAGTAGCCGCGCGGCTGTTGCGGCAGCAAGCCTTCGTAGTTGCCGAAGACGACGCCATCCTGGCCATAGGGAAACGGACCGCCTTGCAGGATCGCCGTCAGCGTTACGCAGGCTTCCGGCGGCATGAAGGCCGGCAGGTTGGTGTGTGCAGCCGGGCAGTTGTCGTGCCCCACGGCCGGCAACGTGACGTTGCCGTGCGACTCCATGCTGGCCGGCGGTGCGGCATGCCGGTTCCAGAACACCAGCGCACCGATCAACGCGGCGAGCAGCACCAGGGGGATGAAGCGAGACAAAGACACCGCGGATTCCTTGTTGGCGATCTGCGCAGTGTAGTGCGTTGCGCGCCCGCATGCCTGCGGGTGGAATGACTTTAAGGACATGCGGCGGCGCGTGCCGAAGCCTATATAACGCCTACCCAACCACAGGAAACTACGGCAATGATCGGCAAGCCTTTGAGGTGGATGATCGCAATCGGCATGTTTGGTGCAGTGTCGTCGTTGTTCGCCACGGATGCTTCGAAGGCGCAACCTGAAGTGTTCGCGCCCGGCGTGATTTCGGGGCCGGCCGGCGAAGCGTGTCCTGCGTTTACGCCGGATGGCAACACGGTGTATTTCGACGTCGGTTCGATGATCCTGGTCTCGCAACGCGAGCATGGCGTGTGGTCCAAGCCGGCGATCGCACCCTTTTCGGGGCAATGGCTCGATCACGATCCGGCCATGTCGCCGGATGGCTCGTACCTGGTGTTCGTCTCCAACCGGCCGGTAAAGCCGGGGGCCGAGGCGTTGTCGGTGAGGGTGAACGGCAAGGTCTATCCAGGGCGTGGCGGAAATTTGTGGCGCGTGGACCGCCAAGGCAATGGCTGGGGCACGCCGGTGCATTTGCCCGATGCGGTCAACGCCAGCGATCGCACGTATGCGCCGAGCATCGCTGCGGATGGCAGCCTGTATTTCATTCACCCGGACCAGCAGGGCGTGATGCATATCTACAGCTCGTCGTTCGCGCAGGGTGCGTATCAACCTGCTGCGTTGGTGGCGGTGGGCGATCCTTCGTCGTCCACACATGATCCGGCAATTGCACCCGATCAATCCTTCATGGTGTTCAACCTGAGCAAGGGTGCCAAGGCCGGTGACATGGGCGATTTCTACATTGCCTTCCGCCAAGGCGATCATTGGGGTGCGCCGATCGATCTGGGCGAGGCCATCAACGGCAAACCGGGCAAGTGGAGCCAGTGGGGCGCGCATATCGGGCCGGACCGGCGCACACTTTATTACACGAGTGACCGGCAAACGGAGCTGGGTTTTCCATTAAGCCAGGAACAGGCCAAGGCGGCGCTGGCGCGGATGGAGAGTTGGGACAATGGCAGCAACAACATCTGGCAGGTGTCGCTGGCGCCGTGGCTGGATGCGCATCACGCGCGGTGAGTTGATTTGCGACACAAAGTACGTGTCTTACCTCACGGCCGTCATCCCCGCGAGAGCGGGAATCCATCTTGCTCTGATGCTCCCATGAAAATGGATTCCCGCTTTCGCGGGAATGACGGCCGTGAGAAGGAATTGCCTTCCATGGCAAGCCAAAGCCATTCGCAGCAAAGGATGACTTCCGGCGCAGCGTGCGAAGCACTGCCGGCAGGGTAGACTGCGACCTTTGTCGTCTGGGGAGCCTCCATGCCTTTTCCGCCTCTGTCCTTGCGCGTTACCGGTTGCTGCGCCTTGCTGGCTTTCGCCGCCTCCGCGCAAGCATGGGAAACGCCGCCTGCGCCGGCAACCAGCGCCACGCAGCAGGATGCACAAGCCACCTTGCCGCCGATGCTGCAGGATTTCGGCGCCTATGTGGACAACGCGCGCAAGACCTTCAACGTGCCTGGCATCGCCGTGGCGATCGTCAAGGACGGCAAGGTCGTGCTGGAACAAGGCTACGGGCTGCGCGAAGCCGGCAAGCCGGACAAGGTGGATGCGCATACGCTGTTCGCCATCGCCTCCAACACCAAGGCGTTCACCGCCGCGGCACTGCAAATGCTGGCCGAGCAGAAGAAGCTGGACATGGACGGGCGCGTAACGGACTACTTGCCATGGTTCCAGATGTCCGATCCGTACGTGACGCACGATATGCGCGTGCGTGATCTGCTGGCGCACCGCAGCGGCTTGAGCCTTGGCGCAGGCGACCTGCTGTACTGGCCGCCGACCAGCTACAGCACCAAGGACGTGGTGCAGCACTTGGCCAAGGTGCCGATCGCCAACGGTTTCCGCAGCCACTATGCGTACGACAACATCCTGTTCGCCGTCGCTACGCTGGTGATCGAAAACGTCTCCGGCCAAAGCTATGCCGATTTCATTCGCGACCATATCTTCAAGGCGGTCGGCATGGACGAATCGCTGGTCGACATGACGTATTTGAAACCCGGCATGGACGTCGCCACTGGCCACGCGTTGTACAACTTCAAGGATCTCAAGCCGGTGCCGCCGATGGCGTGGACGAATAATCCAGGCGCCGGCGGTATCTACGCCAGCGTGCACGACATGGCAAAGTGGATGAACGTTCAGCTCAACGGCGGCGAGCTTCCCGGTGTCGGCGGCGATGGCAAACCACGGCATCTGTTCTCGCAGGACAGCCAAAACCAGATGTGGACGATGCTTACGCCGATTCCGGTGCGGGAGCCGCCGATCCCCGAATTGAAACCCTTGATGCCGAATTTCTCCGGCTATGGCGAAGGTTGGTTCTTGAGCGATTACCACGGCCAGAAACTCGTCTGGCATACCGGCGGCTGGCCGGGCATGGTATCGCGGGTCACCTTGGTGCCCGGCTTGAAGCTGGGTGTGGTGGTGTTGACCAACCAGGAATCGGGCGCGGCGTTCAATGCGGTCACTTATCGCGTGCTGGATGCCTATCTCAATCAAGGCAACAAGACCGATTGGGTGGCGGTGTACGACAAGGCGGTAAAGCACGCGCAGGGCAACGCGGATGAAAGCTGGAAGAAGCACGAAGCCGCGCGCGATGCCAGGAGCAAGCCATCGCTGCCGCTGGCCGGCTATGCCGGCACGTATCGCGATCCATGGTATGGCGACATCGTCATCAGCAACGAAGGCGGCAAGCTGCGCCTGCGTTTCAGCAAGACGAAACAGCTGGCGGGCACGATGACGCCGTGGCAGCACGATACGTTTATCGTGCGCTGGGATGATCGCGCCTTGAATGCGGATGCCTTCGTGAACTTTGCGCTCGACGTGGATGGTCATGTGCGTGAAGTGCGCATGGAACCGATTTCGCCGCTGACGGATTTCAGTTTTGATTTTCAGGATTTGCGCTTGACGCCCGTGAAGGCGGATTGACGGAAATTTCGACCCCTCCGTGCCGTCATTCCCGCTTTCGCGGGAATGACGGCCTGGGTAGCAGGCGGCCAGACAAAAGCCGGTTCGTTCATTTGGGAAAAAACACATGCGTTCACGCTTATTTGCTCTCAGCGCACTACTAAGCCTCGGCCTTCTCACGGCCTGCACCCAGCCCACCACACAAACGGCCTCCACTCACCGCTTCTTCCACATCCAACTCGCCAGCAACCAAACACAGCCCGTCTCCGGCCGCCTGCTGCTGTTCGCCGAACAAGCCAACGCCGCCAAGGCCGGCGCGAAAGACGGCAAGGTGACGGAAATCGACGCCAACCCGTTCTTTCCGGAGCAAGTGGCCATCGCCGCACAGGAAGTCGACCGGCTCGTTCCCGGCCAGACCATCGACGTCGATGCCGACATGCGCGCCTATCCGGCTGCATGGTCAAAACTCCCCGCAGGCGACTACCTGGTCCAGGCCGTGCTGGACGTGCATCACAACTACAACTATCTCGGCCGCGATGCCGGTGACCTGACCAGCGGCGTGGCAACCGTGCACCTGCCGGCTGACGACGTTCCGACCCTCAAGCTGGATGCCGCCGTGCCGGCCCACGATCCGTGGGCTATTTCCGATTCGATGCCGGCCAACTTGCGAGACGCCGCGAAGGCCGTGCATCAGCAAGCGCAGCCGATCGATTTCGTAAGCCCCGCGTTGACCCAGTTCTGGGGGCGCGACATCCATATGTACGGCTATGTGTTGCTGCCGCCGGGCTATGACGCGTCTTCCAGCACGCGTTATCCCACCGTGTATTTCACCCACGGCTTCACCGGCAACAAGGATCGCCTGCTGCGCCCGATGGCTTACGTGCAGGCCGGCATGGCCAGCGGCCAGATGCCGCCGATGATCTGGGTATTCCTGGATGAATCCAGTGCCACCGGCACGCACGAGTTCGCCGACTCGGTGAACAACGGTCCGTGGGGGCAGGCGCTGACCACCGAGCTGATTCCGTATCTGGAATCGAAGTACCGCATGGATGCGGACGTCAATGGACGCTTCCTCAATGGCCATTCGTCGGGCGGCTGGGCCACGTTGTGGTTGCAGACGCGCTATCCGAAGATCTTCGGTGGCACCTGGTCCACGTCGCCCGATCCCAGCGACTTCCATGACTTCACCGGGCCGGACCTCTATGCGCCCAATGCCAATGTCTACCGCAAGCCGGATGGCACGCCGTGGCCGCTGGTGCGCGACAAGGGCAAGGTGATCGGCACGTTCGAGCAGTTCGCGAAGATGGAGCGCGTGTTGGGACCGTACGGCGGACAGCTGGCCTCGTTCGAATGGGTGTTCTCGCCGCGCGGCAAGGACGGCCGGCCCGAGCAGATGTTCAACCGCGACACCGGCGACGTCGATCCGCAAGTGGTGGCCTACTGGCACGACCACTACGACATCGCCTATCGCCTGCAGACCCATTGGCCGGAGTTGAAGCCCGATCTGGACGGCAAGATCCATCTCTACGTGGGCACTGCCGATACGTTCTACCTGGATGGCGCGGCGCATCGATTGAAGGCGGTGCTGGACGGCCTCGGTGCGCACTCCGACATTCGCTTCATCCCGGACCGCACGCATTTCGACTTGTACAAGGTGGGCAATGATCGCTTCGGCTTGTTCAAGGACATCAGCTGGCAGATGTATGCGGTGGCGAGGCCACAGGCCGAGTCGAAACTGAAGGTAAACCAGGGCCGTTAGCGCGAACGGGCTGTCATGTTGGGTGACTTGTTTTCAGGCATAGTTGCCGCCGCGGGCGCTGTCGGTGATTGGCGCTTAGGGGTGTCGTCCTGAAAGAGGGACGTCACATAGGGGAACCCCGTTCATCACGGACGGTGCTTCCTGTTTCGGCAACTCAAAACGCTGGAGGGACTCACATGAAATCGTTCGGATTGATCGCAGTACTGGCCGCCGCATTGATGGCGGCTCCGGTTTTCGCACAAGAAGCTCCCGCCGCCGCGGGCAGCATGACCGTGCACTGCAAAGACGGCACCACGCAGACGGTAAGCACCACCAAGGGTGCCTGCCATGGCCATAAGGGCATCGACAAGTCGGCCAGCGGTACCGCCGGCAACACCGCCGCCTCCAGCGCGCCGGCCGCTGCACCTGCCACCGCTTCCAAGTCCAAAGCGATGCCGGAACCGGCCGCTGCGCCGGCCGCCGGTGGCGGCGCGGGCCAGGTGTGGGTGAACACCGGTTCCAAGACCAAGACCTATCACTGCCAAGGCAGCAAGTGGTACGGCAAGACCAAGGAAGGCAAGTACATGAGCGCGGCGGATGCGCAGGCGGCCGGGTATCACGCGGCGAAGAACGAGAAGTGTTCGTGATGTGATGTTTATTCGTCGCCCCGGCTTTCGCCGGGGCGACGAACATGAAGTTCGTAGGCTGAAAGCTTAGGCGGCCTGCCACGGGTCATAGCTTCCGAACCACCACAAATGCCCCTGCGGATCGCGGCACGCATAACCCGCGCCGCCATAGTCCTTCTCCGCATACTCCTCGATGATTTCCGCACCCGCCGCCTTGGCGCGCTCGTAGTGCGCTTTGCAATCCTTGACTGTCACACACGCGCATTGCGTTTCGCGTCCGTTGATCTCATCGGGCTGCGCCATGTATTCGCCGAAACCATCCGGGTTGACGTCACCCAGCATCACCATGCCGCCGCCATACACCAGCTGCGCATGCATCACGCGGCCGTGTTCGTTCTCATACACCGCATGCTTTTCGAAGCCGAATGCCTTGCATAGCCATTCGATGGCGGCGTGCGCATCGCGATAGCGCAGAGCGGGAATGATGGTGCTGCCGTGGCTCACCTGGGTGTGCATGGCATGGCGTCCTGTTGAAAGGTCGCCTAAAGCTAAACCTTGGCCACGCCCGTGTCTTGCAGTTTTTTGTCCAATGCGAAATCAGCTGTTGTTGGCCAGAAAACTGGCGCTCCGGGCCACCGTATCGGCGTTGTTCAATGCGTTGCCGAACGTGAATGGACTCTGCCAGCCGCCAAAGTTATTGAGCCGGTTGATATTGCGATCGAGATACCAGTTATCCCTGGTGCCGACGCCTATATGAGTGTGCTCGTGCACCATCAATTCATTCAGATCGGCATCGCGCCACGTTCTCAACGTATATTGGGAGAATTGAACGGTGCCGTTGTCGAAGGCCACGGCAGAGGGACTGTTGGGGCCGCCTGGACTACCTATCTGAAGGTTCGACGCGCCTTCTCTTTTGCTTTTTTGCAAGGCTTTGAGTGTTCCGTCCAGTTGTGCCTCGATGCGTTGCCTACCCCATGGCGTTGACGCTTGTGGACCAAATAGCTTGTTCATCGCCCACTGGGTTGTCTTGTTCCAGGTGCGCCCGAGCTGGTTCTTCGCTTTCTGGATATTGTCGATGGCGACGTCCAGGGCGCGCAGTATGCGACCTCTGAAGCCCGGCGGATAATGGGAGGCGGGTTGTTCTATCTGTACCCATTCGCGGCCCTTCAACCCTACCCTGGTAGCTTCTCTTTGCGACCATGGATCAAGTACGCCCCAACTCGTGGTCTGCCTGTCGAAATTGGCTACCCGATAAACGTTTCCGTCCTGTTCGAGAAAATGACTTTTGCTCCCGTCGCGATGGACGCGTGTATAGATTCCATTTTTATCGCGCGTCAATCCGAGCAGGTTATTTCTAGGAACCTGGTAGTTCGTGAGGTCCCTTGGCAGATCGTCGCGGCCCCGGTCTTCGGTCTCCGGAGCGCCAGGCGGGGTGCCGGCCGGACGCTCGACATGGACGATCTGAGGCGTTGTTGGGTCGGGCTGGGCATGGCCGGTGCTCGCGTCAATGGGCTGGTGGGAGAAGTGGCTGTAATCCGCTGGCGTAGCGCTTGTTATTTGCATGGCTTTTTCTCCTCTTCCACGATGAACGCTCTGAATTAATGCAATTTCAGAAGCGAGGCGCTAATTTGGATAATCAGAAGAAGTGTTTTCTTATAATCGAATGGTTTATAGAAATATTTCCCGGCACGAAATGACTTCGCCGGACACGCTTGAGCATGGGAGAAATTATCGAACGATAGCCACCGGCAACGGCGGTGCATATATCGTGACGCCGGCGAAAGACGGGATGCAGTGACTTTTTCGCGCCTGAAAGCCACTGGGCCCCGGCCTTCGCCGGGGTGACGGTGCTTAAGGCAACACTGATCAAGTATCGCCGTCGTCATGATGCCTGGAAGGCTCGCAGGGTGTGTCGCGTGGCGCCGGGAAGACTGGCCGTCTTGCCAAGCCGCGCGGCGCAGCCTGCGGGCCTTCCAGACATCACCCCATCACTTTGAATTCAACCTGTTGGGGCCAGCCCTGTCTGTCCGCATGCCGCAGGTCCCCGTCTCGACGATGCGCCAGTCTGCCTTCGCCGACGGCCCTGTGGCCTGCGAACAGACAGGGCTGGTGACGACGGCGATACTTGATCAGTGTTGCCTTAAGTTAATGCCATTGGCCTAGGGGCGCTTGCCCCACAACCTACATCGGGGCGGCAGGGCTGTCCTCGCCCAGCGGCCCCAGATTCCGCACGATCATGTTCTGCGGCGTCGACAGCGGCAGTTGCGCCTTCGCCAACCGCGACAGAATGTCGAACAGCAGTGCGCTCTTCACCGCCGAAGCTTCGCGGGGGCTGTGCACATAGGCCACGCCGCTGAAAGTCATCGCGGTGGTGGTGAGGTCGTCCAGCGTCACCGCCGGGGCCGGCGTATCCAGGGTCGCTTCGTTGGCATGCAGCGCTTCCAGCATGATTTCGCGCACCTTTGCCGCATCGGTATCCAGCGGCATCGGCAGGCTCAGTTTCACGCGGCCGAGTGCGTTGCCGTGCGTGACGTTACGCAGGTTCTGCGTGATGAACTGCGAGTTGGGCACGATCATGGTGGAGCGATCGCTCAGCTGGATCTCGGTGGCGCGCACGTTGATGCGGCGGATGTCGCCTTCCACGCCGGGCATGCTCACCCAATCGCCCACTTTTACCGGCCGCTCCGCGAGCAGGATCAGGCCGGAAATGAAGTTCGACACGATCGCCTGCAAGCCGAAGCCGATGCCCACCGACAACGCACTGGCGATCCACGTCAGGCTTTCCAGGCTCACATCCGCGGTGCGCAGCGCCAATGCCACCACGATCACCACCGCCACGTAATTGATCAGCGTGACGATGGAGTTCTGCATGCCGATGTCGAGCGTGGTCTTCGGCAGCAACTGGTCGGCCAGCCAGCGGCGCACGATGCGCACCGCCACCATGCCCAGTGCGAACACCAGCAAGGCGTTGAAGATCGCCCCCGGCTTGATGGTGAGCTGGCCCACCTTGAGGCTGGAAAACACATTGCCGATGTGCGCGAAGATATCCTGCGGGCCGCCGCCGAACGGCACCAGCAGCGTGCCCACCGCGACCAGCAGCAACAGGATCTGCGCGACGGCAGAGGCTACCGTCGACGCCTGTTCCAGCATGTTCGGCTGGATGCTGAAGGTGGATTGCAGGCGATGGCCGCTGCGTCCATGCGGGTTGAGCAGGCTGTGGAACAGATCGCGTTGCAGGTGCGAGAGCATGTACAGCGACGCCACGATCATGCCGATCCACAGCATCTGCCAGGAGATGAAGAAGCCGAGCGCCACGAAGCCGGTGAGCACCGCAAGCCACGCCACCACCACGCCCAGCATGGCCAGCCCGAACAGCCCGCCGACCCATAGCGCGTGTTGCGGAGGCTTCTCGCCTTCCTGCCGCTGCGTGGTGCGTGCACGCTTGGCCCGGGTCAAGGCCGCGCCGACCAGGCCGGTAATCAGCAAGGCGAGAAACGCGCGCGTGCAAACCGTTGCCGGCAGGCTGGCCCCCGACAACGTGTTCAGCCGCCCAAGCAAACCCAGCAGCAGAAATGCGCCGCCCAGCAGCCACGGAAACCAGCGCAGGCTGCGTGCGGTGAACTTGGTCAACGCCGGCAGGCGCCAGGAAGGGTGCCGTACCGAAAGCAGCGCGCGTCCCAAGCCGGCCACGAACGCTGCAAAGAACACCGTGCGCACCAGTCCTTGCGCAAAGGCCTGCACCTCGTCATCCAGCGTGTCGTTCCAGTTGAAGCCCTGGTACGCCAGCCACGCGGCGAGGCCGAGCGACAAGGTAACGGTGAGGGTGAAGACAGCCGTCATCGCGCTGCGCCGCAGATGTCCGTCGGGCAGGTAGCGGCTGGCGATGGCCAGCGCCAGGCGTTCCACCAACGAACGGCCGGGCACGATCAGCAGCAGCGCGCCGATCAGGCACAGCAGCAGTGGTTGGCGGTTGTCGGGCTCCCACGCAATGCGGGCATCTTCGAGCAGCAGATCCTTGACGTGGCCGATGCGTGCGTTGTCATCCGGAAACGCTTTCTTCAGGTCGCGCCAGAAGGCGATACCCAGCGGCGAATTGGTGCGCGAACCGAGCTGTGCCTGAAACTGTTCGTTGTGCGCCTCGACCACCTGCGAGGCGAACTTCACCGCATCCTGGCTCAACAGCTGCGCCTGTTTGATCTGCCCGTCCAGCCGGGATTTGCTGCGCTCCAGCTGGCGGCGCTGTTGACTCACCGCCGGCGTTTCCGCCGGGGCGCCGGCCGCCGGCGCGGGGCCGAGCACGGTCAGCCGCGTCTGCACGCTTTCCAGTTCCGGGGTCAGTGTCTGCACCAGTTGGTCGGCTTGTTGCTGGATCTTGCCGCCTTGATCGCGCAACTCATTCAACGATGCATTGCCGCCCTTGCTGTTGAAGGCGGTCTTGATGTCGTCCAGCTGTTTGCTGAGGGAGGCCAGTGTCTGCGCCGGGTCTCGCGCGGGCGCAGCCGCGGGGGGATTGGAAGCATCCGGCGTGTTCTGCGCCAATGCCGAATGCCCGCCCGATAGCAGCAAACCGGCCAGCAGGCAGGGGACGATGAGCTTACGAAGGAAATGTGGCATGGCGGGCATGATCCGAATGGCGCCGCCGATGGTCAATTGTTACTTCGCGGATGGAAGTTTCACGCGGGGTTAGCATTCAGGCACTCCATCGTCACCCCGGCCAAAGCCGGGCTCAGTGACGCTCGAGAGCCAAACGTCACTGAGCCCCGGCCTTCGCCGAGTGACGGTAATGCAAGTTCGCCCCTGTATAGTGCCCGCCTCGACCCCATCTCATTGGCTCGCCCAAATGGACTCCGCGCCATGATTTTCCGCTGGTTCGAATCCCTCATCGACGCTTTCAAGGATCCGGTGGACACCATGCCGCCCAAGTCCGTGGGGCGGTTCTACGTGTTCTACCTGCGCCAGGTGTGGCCCGTGTTCGCGGTGGCGATCCTGGTGGGTTTCGGCGTGGCGATCGTGGAAGTGTCGCTGTTCGGCTTTATCGGCCGCATCGTCGACATGGCCAAGGGCGTGCCGGGCAAGGATTTCTTCGCCGTCCATGGACGCGAATTGCTGTGGATGGCGTTTGTCGCGCTGGCGCTGCGTCCGTTGTTCATCGGCGCGCACGACATGCTGGTCAACCAGGCGATCGTGCCGAGCCTGACCAACCGCATCCGCTGGCAGAACCACCGTTACGTCATGCGCCAGAGCCTGGGTTTTTTCCAGAACGATTACGCCGGGCGCATCGCCAACCGCATCATGCAGACGGGCGCGTCGTTGCGCGAATCGGCGGTGCAGATCGTGGATGCGATCTGGTACGTGGCGATCTACTACGGCAGCGCGGTGGTGATGTTCGCGCATGCCGACGGCTGGCTCGCCGCGCCGCTGGTGGTATGGCTGTTCGGTTACGTGGGCACGCTCTACATCTTCATTCCGCGCACGCGCAAGCGTTCCTGGGCGGCTTCCGAGGCGCGCTCGAAATTGATGGGCCGCATCGTCGACGGCTACAGCAACATCCTCACGCTCAAGCTGTTCGCGCATACGCAGCGCGAAGAAAGCTACGTGGCCGAGGCGATGGGCGAGCAGACCAACAAGCTGCGCAGCATGACGCGCCTCACCACCTCGATGGACATTGCCATCACCACGCTCAACGGTTTCCTGATCGTCGGTACCTCGGCCGTCGCCGTGTGGCTATGGAGCCAGGGCAGGGTTTCCGTTGGCTCGATTGCGCTGTCGACCGGCCTGGTGATCCGCATCAACAACATGTCCGGCTGGATCATGTGGGTGGTGAACGGCATCTTCGAAAACATCGGTACCGTGCAGGATGGCATCACCAGCATCGCGCAACCGCGCGCCGTGCAGGACAAGGAAGGCGCCATGCCGCTGGAAGTGGTGGCCGGCGAGGTGCGCTTCGATGACATCCACTTTCATTACGGCAAGCAGGGCGGCGTGATGTCCGGGCTGGATCTGAAAGTGCGACCCGGTGAAAAGATCGGCCTGGTGGGGCCGTCGGGTGCGGGCAAATCCACGCTGGTGAACGTGCTGCTGCGCCTGTACGACCTGGAAGACGGCCGCATCACCATCGACGGTACGGACATCTCGCAGGTGACCCAGGAAAGCCTGCGTTCGCAGATCGGCGTGGTCACGCAGGACACCTCGCTGCTGCATCGTTCCGTGCGCGACAACTTGCTCTACGGCCGCCCGGACGCCACCGAAGCGCAGCTGAGCGAAGCGATCCGCAAGGCGCGCGCCGACGAATTCATTCCCAACCTGGTCGATGGCGAAGGCCGCCTCGGACTGGACGCGCTGGTCGGCGAGCGGGGCGTGAAACTGTCCGGCGGCCAGCGCCAACGCATCGCGATTGCACGCGTGCTATTGAAGGATGCGCCGATCCTGGTGCTGGATGAAGCAACCTCCGCCCTGGATTCGGAAGTGGAAGCGGCCATCCAGGAAAGCCTGGAAATATTGATGGAAGGCAAGACCGTCATCGCCATCGCGCATCGCCTTTCCACCATCGCACGCATGGATCGCCTGGTGGTGATGGACAAGGGCAAGGTGGTGGAAACCGGCACGCATGCGGAGTTGATCACGCATGGCGGTTTGTACGCGCGCTTGTGGCAGCGGCAGACGGGTGGGTTTGTGGCGGCAGATGATGCGTTGGTGTGACGGACTGATCGAGTGATGCTCCGATCTATTCCACGTACCCGACGTCCATAAGGCTCGCGAAGCGTGTTGCGTGGCGCGGAGATGACCGGCCCGGCCTGGCAGGCCGCGCATGCGGTGTGGGGACGGATGCGTGGATTGGATCAGGGCATCCCTAGGTGAGCCAGCGAAACGCCCGCTTCAATTCGTGTTCGCCATCGGCGAGATAGCAACGCCCATGCGCCAGGATGATTTGTTGCGGATGCCAGGCCAGGATGGAGGCGAAGCCCTCGCGGGCGATGGATTTGCGAAAGGTCGAACGCCAGTCCAGCGGCGTCTTGCCATCCGGATCCAGTACGCCACCGAACCGCCCCACCCAGCGCAACATGCGCGGCAATTTCCCGGCTTCGAAATTCTCGATCAGGTCAGTCAGAACCAGCGTTCGACTGGCCTGATGAAAGAACACGAATTCTTCCATGACCTTGCTGCCGCGAAAGCGGAGTTGATCCATTTCCGCACGCCATGCCAGCGGCGTCGCGTCTTCCAGGTCTGCGTCAAAAGCGACATGGATGCGCTGGTTCCGTGCGCGCTCGCGCACGCCCGGCGAAGCCCACGCGACAGCGTTTGGATAACGGTGCTTCCACGCGGCGATGTGGGTGTAGTGCAGTTTGTTGGGAGAGACCAGATGCTGCACGGGCCCGATGGCATCAAGCGCGCGGAACAGCGCCTCGTCCGGTGCAATCGGCGAGTGGCACCACAAGCCGCCTTGCGCGAGCTTTACCACGGTCATCCGGGTCGGGAATGGGGCGTGCATTCCGAACGCGGCCGACATGTTCACGATCGGGCCGTCGACGATCCAGATATCCGGCCCGATAGGCTTGGGGACGTTGATGGGTTGGTAAAGCATCAAGTCGGTCATGATGGTTGGTTGGCCAGGACGAATTCCCAGCTTTGTCAGGGCCATTCGAACGGGAATTCCACTCCAGCCTGCGACGCCTGGTTCCTGCCGCTCCTTGGCCCATCCCCGGAGCGGGGATGGGCAGAGTTTTTCGTGATGGTCCAGATGCGCGACGTCACGGCGCCGCCGGCTTTCTACCCAGATCCAAATGCCGCGATGCATGCCGCGCCTCGCGCAGCCGCTGCGCATGCGCCACCAGCAGGTCGCCGCGCGTGATGATGCCCACCATGCGGTGCGGCTGCTCTTTGCTTACTACCACCAGCCGGCCCACTTCGCGCTCCACCATGTGATCGGCGGCTTCGCGCAAGGTGTGGTCTTCGCGTACCACGATCGGCGCCACCTTGATCAGCGATTGCACGGACGTATCGAGCGCGAGGTTGGCATCGTAAAGCTGGCGCCGCGTGATCACGCCCATCACCTGGCCTTGCGCATCGAGCACCGGGAAACCCTGGTGCTTGGTGTTGGCGCCTTGCGAAGCCAACCATTGGCGCACACCGGCAATCGTCTGGTCGGCCTTGAGGCTCACCACGTCGCGGCTGCAGGCGTCGCGCACGTAGATCTGGTCCAGGTAGTCGGCGGCGTAGTCCGAAGGCACGCGCACGCCGCGGCGCACGATCTTCTCGGTCATGATGGTGTTGCGCATCATCAGGCCGGAAACCAGATACGCCGCCGCGCAGGCGCCGAGCAGCGGCAACAGGCCGTGCGGTTGCTGCGTGGTTTCAAAGGCGAACACCACCGAGGTCAGGAACGCGCGCGATGCGCCGGCAAAGATCGCCGCCATGCACACCAGTGCCGCCAGGTGCGGATCGACATGCAGCCACGGCGCCACGCTGGCCAGCGCCATGCCCAGCACGCCGCCCATCGCGCCACCGATGGTAAACAGCGGCGCCAGCGTACCGCCCGAGGTGCCGCTGCCCAGCGCCACCGACCACGACAGCAGCTTCAACAGGCACAGCGCGAGCATCGCACTCATGCCGATGCTGCCGCTCAGCACGGCCGAGATATTGGTGTAGCCCACGCCGAGCGTCAGCGGCATGTAGTAGCCGACGATGCCGACCACGATGCCGCCCAGCGCCGGCCACCACATCCAGTGGATCGGCAGCTTCTCGAAGTAATCCTCGATGGCGTAAGTGAACTTGGTGATCCATACGCTGACCACGCCCACCAGCACGCCCAGCACGATGTACGCCGCTATCGCGGACAAGGTGGGCGTCGCCAGCACCGGCATCGCGAACATCGGCGCATTGCCTTCCAGCACGTAGCGGAAGCCGGTGCCCACGGTGGCGGCCAGCGCGACGGGGATCAGCGAACGCGCGCGGCGTTCGAACAACAGCAGTTCGACGGCCAGTAGCACGGCCGAAATCGGCGCCGAGAACACGGCCGCCATACCTGCGGCGGCACCGGCCGCGAGCAGCGTCTTGCGCTCGTCGGCCGTCACGTGCATCAGCTGCGCGATCAGCGAACCCAGCGCACCGCCGGTGGCGATGATCGGGCCTTCGGCGCCGAACGGGCCGCCGGTACCGATGGCGATCGCCGAGGACACCGGCTTCAGCCAGGTGATGCGCGGCGGGATGCGGCTTTCGTTGAGCAGCACCTGTTCCATCGCCTCGGGAATGCCGTGGCCGCGAATGGCGCGCGAACCCCAGCGCGCCATCACGCCGACGATCAAGCCACCGATGGCCGGCACCGCGATCACCCAAAGTCCCAGGTGATTGCCGGCCGGGCTGCTGAAGTCATAGCTCCAGCGCCCATAGAAAGAAAGATTGGTAATAAGGCCGATCAGCGCCGTCAGCACCTTGGCCACCACGGCCACCACCCCGCCCAGCAGCATGGCGACAAAGGCGATCCACAGCACCCGCCAATCCAGCGGCCGGAACTGGCGCGGCATGTGCGCGGCGGCGAGGGTAGGGTCCAGCGATGGCGCCAGCGGAACCGAGGCGCGGGTATGGGATTCGTTATTCGGTGAATGCATGTGGATGAGTAGCCCCTGAAGTGCGCGCAAGGTTACAGGGATATGTGTGTAGTAGCTGGCTGGGAAATGAATTGGTGCAGCGCGGGGGAGCCGCGGGTTGGGCGCTTTTTTTTCGCTCGTCATTCCGGCGAACCTTCGCCGGAATGACGACATCGCGAGATTGCCTATCAAGCAAGCACGGGCCGCCACGCTTGACTCTGGACCTAGATCAAAGGTCTAGACTTCGCCCATGAACACACCAACCGCCTCCCTCACCATCGGTACCGTCGCCAAGCGCGCCGGCGTTCCCATCGACACCATCCGCTACTACGAGCGCGAAGGCCTGCTGCCGGAGCCGCTGCGCCGTGCCTCCGGTTACCGCAGCTACAACGAATCGGCGATCAAGCGGCTGCGTTTCATCCGCCGCGCCAAGGAACTGGGCTTCACGCTGGACGAAATCCGCGATCTGCTCGCGCTCTCCACCGACCGCCGCGGCGGCGTGCGGGCAGTGCGCAAGCGCGCTGAGCAGCGCCTGGCCAGCATCGACGCGCGCATTGCCGAACTGATGCGCATCCGCGCGGGCCTGCAGCAATTGATCGAGGTGTGCCCGGGGCACGGCGACCCGGAGCAGTGCCCGATCCTGCGTGCATTGGCCGATGAGGAGCCGCAGGCATGAGCGCGCAGGGTTCGTGCTGCCAGCAAGCAGAAGGCGACGCGCGCGATCCGATCTGCGGCATGCGCGTGGACAGGGCCAGCGCAAAACATCACAGCGAGTACGCGGGTCAGAGGTTCTATTTCTGCTGCGCTGGATGCAAGACGAAGTTCGATGCGGAGCCCGCGCGTTATGCCGATGCCGCGCCGGCTATGCCTGACCATCATCACCACCATCATCATTCGCAACGCGCACCGCAGCCCGTCGTGCCAGGCGCGATCTACACCTGCCCGATGCATCCGGAAGTGCAGCAGGACCACCCCGGCGATTGCCCGAAATGCGGCATGGCGCTGGAGCCGATGATGCCAAGCCTGGACGAGGACGACAGCGGCCAAGCGCGCGCCATGTCGCGCCGCCTGGGGTTGCTGGTCGCCTTGACCTTGCCAGTATTCGTGCTGGGCATGTTGCCGCACGCAGGCATGCACGCGGGTGCCGCTACCGGATGGCTGGAAGCCGCGCTCGCCAGTGTGGTCGTGCTATGGGGCGGTGCACCGTTCTTCGCGCGCGGCTGGCGTTCGCTCAAACCGTGGCAACCGAACATGTATACGCTGATCGCGGTAGGTACCGGCGTGGCGTGGCTGTACAGCATGCTGGCGTTTCTCGCGCCGCAGCTGTTTCCGGTGGGTTTTCGCGATGCGCACGGTCGTGTCGGCGTGTATTTCGAATCCGCCGCGGTGATCGTCACGCTGGTGACGCTGGGCGATTTCCTGGAATGGCGCGCACGCCGCCGCACCGGCGCCGCCTTGAAAGCTTTGTTGGGCCGGGTGCCGAAGACGGCGCGGCGTATCTCGCATGGCGAAGAACGCGACGTGCCGCTGGATGAGGTGCAAGCCGGCGATGAACTGCGCATCCGCCCTGGCGAAAAAATACCGGTGGATGGCGTGGTATTGAGTGGCCAAGCCCAAGTGGACGAAGCCATGCTCACCGGCGAGCCCATGCCGGTAAGCAAGGCGCCGGGCGATCCGCTCACCGGCGGCACCGTCAACCAGCAGGGCGCACTGACCATGCGCGTGGAAAAGGTTGGCGCCTCCACCATGCTCGCGCAAATCGTCGCGCAAGTAGCGCAGGCGCAACGCAGCAAGGCGCCGCTGCAGCGCGTGGCCGACCGTGTCGCCGCATGGTTTGTGCCGGCGGTGATCGCGATAGCGGTGCTGGCCTTTGCTGGCTGGGCATGGTTCGGTCCGGAACCGCGGCTGGCGCACGCGCTGATCGCGGCGGTGTCAGTGCTGATCATCGCTTGCCCGTGTGCCTTGGGCTTGGCGACGCCGATCTCGATCATGGTAGCGAGCGGGCGGGGCGCACAGCAGGGTTTGCTGTTCAAGGATGCCGCGGCGATCGAAGCCATGCGCGACGTCGATACGCTGGTGCTGGACAAGACCGGCACGCTCAGCGAGGGCAAACCCGCGCTTGTTTCCGTATGCGCTATGGATAGCCACACGCGCGAACAGATGCTGGGCCTGGCGGCAAGTCTGGAGCAGGCGAGCGAACATCCGCTCGGCAAGGCGATCATTGCGGCGGCCAAGGATGAAGGCGTGCATTTGCAAGCCATCGACGATTTTCAGGCCCAGGTAGGCGGTGGCGTCAGCGGACGAACATCGACGTATCGGCTGGCCTTCGGCAACGCATCGTTGATGCAACAGCTGGAGGTGCCGCTGGCAATGGCAACGTTGGCGCGCGCGGAAGCCTTGCGCAACGAAGGCGTCACCGTGATGTTCCTGGCGGTAAACGGCAAGGTGGCGGGTTTGTTCGGCGTCAGCGATCCCATCAAGCTGGACACGCCGCAAGCGCTGAAAGACCTGAAAAGAGCCGGCTTGCGCATCGTCATGCTCACCGGCGACCACGCCACCACCGCCAATGTCGTAGCGCTCGAGCTGGCGATCGACGAAGTGCATGCCGGCGTATCGCCGGCCGGCAAGGCAGCGGTGATTGAAAGCCTGCGCAAGCAAGGGCGGCGCGTGGCGATGGCCGGCGACGGCATCAACGACGCCCCGGCTCTTGCGGCGGCGGATGTCGGCATTGCCATGGGGCAGGGCACCGACGTGGCGATGGAAACCGCGCAGGTCACGCTGGTGAAAGGACAGCTGAGCGGCATCTTGCGCGCGCGTGCCTTGTCGAAAGCGACGGTGCGAAATATTCGGCAGAATTTGTTCTTTGCCTTTATCTATAACGCGTTGGGCGTGCCGTTGGCGGCGGGCGCGTTGTATCCGTTGTTCGGTATCACCTTGTCACCGATGGTGGCGGCATTGGCGATGAGCTTGTCGTCGGTGTCGGTGGTGAGCAATGCATTGCGGTTACGCAGGCTTTCGTAGGCAGAGATGAAATGCATCGTCACACTTTGCCGTCATTCCGGCGAAGGCCGGAAACCAATTCAAATACGTCGTGCGAAGCACTCAGGATAAAAAAGTGTCGTGTGCTGCGCACAACATGTTTTGACTGGATTCCGGCCTCCGCCGGAATGACGGAATGAACATCTCAAGAGGTTCATTCCTCACCCAGCGTCAACGCCCGCCCAACTCCGCACCCGTGGTCGGATTGCTCTTCGCATTCGACGCCGTTCGTCTTGCAAACGCCTTCACGCACGCCTGGTCTTCCGAGTCCAGTTTTACCTTGGCCTGGCCATCGCCGCCGTCCATCGCGACGAAATCATCGATATCACTGATGAAGGTGAAGTTCTCGTCGCTGTTCCACGGCCCGCGCGTATCGCCTTCGCCTTGCGAGGTGTTGACGTACACATGTGCGAATTCCTGCTTGCCGGGCAGCTTGCCGGGCGGGAAGTTCGGTTCGATCGCGTACAGCGCTTTCTCGAAGGAAAGCTGGTGTGCGATCTCGCGTGTCATCAAAAAGCCGAGCGCATCTTTCACGCCAGGATCGTCGGTGACGTTGATCAGCCGTTCGTAAATGATCTTCGCGCGCGCTTCGGCGGCGATGTTGGAGCGCAGGTCGCAGGTGGGATCGCCGATGGAATCGACGTACGCCGCGGTCCACGGTATGCCACCGGAATTGGTCAGCGCCGGGCCGCCGCCGTAGAGGATCTGCGTGACGTGCGAATCGTTGCCCGCGCCCTGCAGCGAACGATACAGCTCGCCCGTTTCGGCGACTGCTTCGGCCAGTTCGCCTTTGGCGCCGCGGTTGAGCATGGCGACGATCGAGCCGATCACTTCCAGATGGCTCAGCTCTTCGGTGGCGATGTCCATCAGCATGTCTTTGCGGCCGGGGTCTTCTTCGGCCAGCGCCTGTGTGAAATAACGCATGGCGGCAGCGAGTTCGCCTTGCGGGCCGCCGAACTGCTCCAGCATCAGGTTGGCAAGGCCAGGATTGGATTCGGAAACGTGGACGGAATACTGCAACCGCTTGTTATGGGAAAACATGGCGTAGGGTCTCCGTAGTCGAGATGGGCGTGCAGCACGCAGGCTGCCGCGTTAGCGCTTGGCGACGACGCCTTCGGTGGCGTCACGCGCGAGGAACTGCGTGGTGATTTGCGGAAGATGTTTCAGCAACCAGTCGGCCATGGCCTGTTCCTGTGGCAGGATGGCTTCGCAAGCACGCTGGGTGGCAGCGTCGCCGGCTGCCTGCGCCGCGGCAATCAGCGTGGTGTAGGTGGCGATTTCCACGTGCTCGAACACGTAGCCGGCGATGGCGCCTTTTACGATTTCGTCCGCGTTGGCCATGCCACCCACGGCCTGGCCAAAGGCCATGGTCTTGGCGGCGAAGTCTTTCGCCACCGACGGCTTGCCACCGAGGCGGGTGATGCAATCCTCGACGATGCGTTGCTGCTGCAGGGTTTCGTCGATATGCGCTTCAATGCGCGCTTTCAATTCAGGGTAGTGCTGGATGCGCGATGCCTGGGCTTTGAGCATCTGCTCTGCCTGCTGTTCCATGGCATGGGCGTTGCGCAACCAGTCGAGCAGGTTTTCGTTGTGTTCGGCCATCGGTGATTCCTCGTCGCATGCGGACCAGACGGTCGCCCGCGCCGCCAATGTGGACGCATGCGGGTCGACATGCGGTCAATCGCCTGTCAATGCGTGAAACACCGTTACGTCTTGAGCAGCAACAACGTATTGAGCGCGAGGATGAAAATCGCCGAAGCGACCGTTGCCAACAGGGTGGGTGGGTTGACGCGGTACACACCCATGGTGCGTTCGCTGGATACGAACCAGATCAGCGCCAGCATGGGAAACGGCAAGGCGATGCTCAGTACCACCTGGCTGAGTACCAGTGCTTGCGTGGCGTTGACGCCCACATAGATCACCGCGAAGCTGGGCAACATGGTGATCAGCCGGCGCAGCCACAGCGGGATCGTGAACCCAACGAAGCCTTGCATTACCAATTGTCCGGCCATCGTGCCGACGGTCGAACTGGACAGGCCGGACGCCATCAGCGACACCAGGAAAATTATCGCCGCCGCGCGGCCAAGCAGGGGCGTGAGGCTGTGATAGGCGTTCTGGATTTCAGCCACGCGCGTGTCCCCGGCATGGAACGCCGCGGCCGCCATCAGCACCATGGCGATGTTGATCAAACCGGCGATGCCGAGCGCAATCGTTACTTCGATGTTGGAGAAGCGCAGCACGCGTTTGCGCTCCGCTTCGCTCGCAGATGGAAAACGGTGCTGCGTCAAACCGGAATGCAGGAACAGCGCGTGCGGCATGACGGTGGCGCCGATGATGCCCGCCGCCAGCAGAAGGGCCTGCGAGTCCTGCAAGCGCGGCACCAGCAGCTGTTTTCCTGCTTGGGCCCAGTCCACCGGTGCGATCAGAAGTTCCAGCAGATACGACAGGCCCACCACTCCCACCAACGCACCGATGGCAAGTTCCACTTTGCGAAATCCGCTTCGTTCCAGCAGCAGCAACCCGTAGGTGACGATGGCGGTGGTCGCCATGCCGGCCCACAATGGCAGATTGAAAATCAGGCTCACGCCGATCGCGCCGCCAAGAAACTCGGCCAGGTCCGTCGCCATCGCGGCAATCTCGCTGATCGCCCACATCAGCCACACCAGCGGGAGGGGAAATTGTTCGCGGCACAGTTCCGCCAGGTTCCGTCCGGTGACGATGCCGAGTTTTGCCGACAGGGCCTGGAACAGCATCGCGACGATATTCGCCACCAGCACCACCCACAGCAGCCCGTAGCCATAGTGCGCCCCGGCCTGGATATTGGTGGCGAAGTTGCCCGGGTCCATGTACGCCACCGATACCACGATGGCCGGCCCCGCAAACGGCAGCAGCGCGCGCATGCCCCGGCGCTTGCCAGCCAGGACGGCGCGCATCTCGCGCATGGCTATCTCGTTGGCATGGGTTTGGGCGGGATCGTGCCGGACGTCCACGTAGCGGTTTCCGCAAGAGGAATGCGCGCCTGATGCTAGAAAGCGCAGCGTGCAGATGATGCGTACAGGAGGGAGCCGTGCGGCAAATGCATATGCAGCATGGTGCGATCGCAGTGGCCGGGCGCTGTCGATGAGCTCGTTCATCCGGCAAAGACAAGGGCTTTTGCCCCAGCAGGGCATGCTCGCGGCGAGCAACATGCGAGGTGCGCCATGGAATCGATCGAAGACGAAAGCGTTTCATTCGCCGGCACGACCTGCGCCATCGTCACGGTGCTGCGCGCCTTGTTGGATGCGCAACCAGATCAGGAAGCCGTGTGGGAGCGGCTGCGCGCAGAATACAGCCGGGCCGCGACCCAATACGACGCCAACCCTGCGCTGGCCGGTGAACACCGTTCGTTCGAGGAGGTGTTCGACATGCTGGGTCTGCATGTGCGGGAAGATGCCTCACCGTCTTCGGCCGCGCATGACATCCATCGTAGCGGCCGTCCTGCCGCTAGCGCGGCGGCCAGTCCTGCCGATGGCGTCGACGATGCATCGATGTATTCATGAGGCCAGGGATCGGATCGAAGCGACAGGCCGGGATGAAATCCGGCAGCGGAAGCCGAAAGCAAGCGAGGATTTTCATTTGGGGGCTCCGTAAAGCGGTTGTGGCAGTAGAAGCGGCGCGCCGTTCGTCACCCCATCCGCTACGACGCGCGCTTCTACTGCACTCTCGCTTAGCAGACAGGCGCCTGTCCGGCGCCTTTTTCGTGCAAGCGCTTTTCACCGCGCAGAGACCTCCGCTACAGATGAGCTTAGGGAAGATCGTTGCGTGCGACACACAGGCGTGCCGCGCGGGGTTTTGATCTGGAGTAAAGAAATGGCAAATGAAAACGGTAGTCGTGGTGGCCGCGGGTTCGCCGGCATGGACGAAGCGCGGCAGCGTGAAATCGCCAGCCAGGGTGGACGTGCGGCGCACCAGAGCGGCCATGCGCACGAATTCAGTTCCGAAGAAGCGCGCGAAGCCGGGCGCAAGGGTGGCGAAGCCGTCAGCCAGAATCGCGAACATATGTCCGCCATCGGGCAGAAAGGCGGTGAAGCCGTGAGCGAGAATCGCGAGCACATGGCAGATATTGGCCGCAAGGGCGGGGAAAACAGCCATGGCGGTTCACGTTCGAACGGTGCCAGTTCGAACGGCGGCAGCAGCGAGCAGCATGCGGAGGCCGGGCGGCAGGGTCACAAGAATACCTGAGGCGTTACGCGACACGATGCGTAATGCGCTTGTTCGTGCGAGAGCATTGGAATCGCTTGGAGTTTCTCACTCCCCTATGTGTAGTAGGGAAGGATTGGGCTGGGTTGAAGCGGATCTTGCGGGGGATGCTTTATAGACGCTGCGATTCAGTCCGGCCTTTCGACTACGCATGAAAAACATCTCGCGGCCCGTCATTTCCGCGAAAGCGGAGGCGCTTTCGCGGGAATGACGGGCCATCATGAGGTTACGCGAGCATGTCTTCCACATGTACCGGCAAATCCCGCACCCGCACGCCGGTCGCGTGATACACCGCATTGGCAATCGCCGCGGCAATGCCGGTCAGCCCGATCTCGCCAATACCGCGCGCACCCATCGCATTGAACTTCGTATCCGGATAATCCAGAAACACTACCTCCATCTGTTCGGGCATGTCGGCGTGGCTGGTCATCAGGTAGTCGGCCAGGTTGCTGTTCACCGCCTTGCCGTTGCGTTCGTCGTAGCGCGTTTCCTCGAACATCGCCATGCCGATGCCCATTACCACCGCACCTTCGATCTGGTTGCGGCCGGTGAGCGGATTGATGATGCGGCCGGCGTCGATCACGGTGACGGTGCGGTTGACGCGTAAGCGTGCAAGCTTGGGTTGCCAGGCGACTTCGACGAAGTGCGCGCCGAAGGACTGCATGGAATATTGCGGGTTTTTCTGGCCGAACGTGCTTTGGCCTTTACCGTGGCCTTCCACTTGGGCAATGCGCGCGGAGGCAAGGATCTCGCGGAAATGTTTGCCGGTGTCGGGGCTTTGGTCCTTGCGGTGCACCTTGCCTTGGGTGAAGACAAGTTCTTTCGCATCGACGCCCTTGAAAGAAGCGTCTTCGCCGGCGATGGTTTTCAGCTGTTCGCCTGCTTGCTCGACGGCTTGCACCAGAGCGGGCACCATCGAACCCGTTGCCATCGAGCCGCCTGACCACGGCCCTGGCGGCAGATCGCTGTCGCCGATCACCACTTTCACCGCATCGACGTCGACGCCGGCCAGTGCGGCGGCCATCTGCGCGATGACGGTATACGTGCCGGTACCGATGTCCTGCGTGCCGCTGGCGACGCGCACGCTGCCATCCCCGAACAGCGTGATCGTCGCTTCGGCGTTGAAGCGCGCGGCCATCCAGTTGCAGGCGGCCATGCCCCAGCCGAGTATCGTGTCGCCATCGCGCATGGAACCTACCGTGGGGTTGCGGCGCGACCAGCCGAACAGCTCCGCGCCGTGGGTAAGGCACTCCTTCAAGTGGCGCGACGAGAAGGGAATGTTTTTCTCCTCGTCTTTTTCCGGTTCGTTCTTCAGGCGCAGCTCGACCGGATCCATGTTGAGCGCGATCGCCAATTCATCCATCGCCGATTCCAGGCCGAACGAACCGGGCACCTTGCCGGGGCCGCGCATGGAGGTGCCGGTGCCCACGTTGCGTTCGGCATACGCGCCGGTGACGCGCAGGTTGGGCGTGCTGTACATGAAGCCGGAGGCCTCGCCGCAGTCCTCCTGGTAGTCGGAAAGCTGGCCGCGCATGTCGATGTAATCCTGGCGCAGCGAGACCAGGCGGCCCTCTTTGTCGGCGGCCAGGCGCATGCGCTGTTGCGTATGCGGGCGATGGCCCACGTTGTGGAACATCATCTCGCGCGATACCACCAGCTTGACCGGCTGGTGCAGATCACGGGCGGCGGCGGCCGCGAGCAGCGCCTGTGGCCATGGCCACAGCTTGCCGCCGAAGCCGGTGCCGAGGTACTCGGTGATCACGCGCACGTTGTCGGTGGGTACGCCCAGCATCTGCGCCATCACCGCGCGGTAATTCATGATTGCCTGGGTGGTTTCGTACAGTGTGAAGTGCTGGCCATCCCACAGCGCCACGCTGGCGTGCAATTCGATCGGGTTGTGCGTTTCGGTGGGCGTGCTATAGGTCTCATCGATCTTTACCGGCGCGCGTTCGAAGGCGCCGTCGGGATCGCCGCGTTCGGTCTGTTGTTCAGGCGGTTTGTCCGCGCTCAAGCGGGTGGACAACGATGGCGCTTCGACGTCGGCGTAAGTCACCTTGATCGCACGCGCAGCCGCCACCGCATGCTCGTAGGTATCGGCCACCGCCAGGGCCACGTATTGGCCGTAGTAGCGCACCCGATTGTCTTCCAGCGGCGGGCGTTTTTCGTCGAGCATCACCTTGCTGGCTTTCGAGACGTGGTAGAACGTGCCGATGTTTTCGTGCGTGTAGATCTTGCGCACGCCAGGCATGCGTTCGGCAGCCGAGGCGTCGATGTTCGCAATGCGTCCGTTGGCGATGGTGGCGCATGCCGGCACGGCGTACACCAGGTCGTGAAAGTGGAAGTCGGCGGCATAGCGCGCCGTGCCGCTGACTTTCAGCGGGCCATCGATGCGCTTGTGCGCGCGGCCGATGATGGGGAGCGTGGAGAGGTTGTCGCTGGATGACATGGTGGTCCTCACGCCAAGACTTGAGTGAGTGCCTGCACCAGGCAGCGGCGGGCCAGTTCCTGCTTGAAGGCGTTGCCGCGCCGCGGCTTGGCCTCGGCAAGCAGGGCATGTGCGGCCTTGTCGAACAAGGCCTGGGATGGCGCCTGGCCGGTGAGTACCTGTTCTGCCTCGTGCGAGCGCCAAGGGCGTGTGGCAATGCCGCCCATCGCCACGCGCGCGGTCGCGATGTTTCCGCCGTCCAGCGTCACGAGTACGGCCGCCGAAGCCAGCGCGAACTCGTAGGACGCGCGATCGCGCAATTTCAAATAATGCGAACGCGCGCGTGGCTGCGGCTTGGGCAGCAACACATGCGTGATCAGGTCGCCGGGCTCCATCACCGTTTCGCGCTGCGGCGTGTCGCCGGGAAGCAGGAAGAAATCGTTGATCGGCACCTGCCGCTCGCCCTTGTTGCCCTGGATGACGATGCTGGCTTCCAAGACGGTAAGCGCCACGTTCATGTCGGACGGATTGGTGGCGATGCAATGGTCGCTTGCGCCGAGAATCGCCAGGTTGCGGTTGTAGCCGTCGATGGCCGGGCAGCCGCTGCCGGGCTCGCGCTTGTTGCATGCGCTGTGGATGTCGCGGAAATACACGCAACGCGTGCGTTGCAACAGGTTGCCGCCGGTGGTCGCCATATTGCGCAGCTGGCCGGACGCACCGGCAAGCAATGCCTGTGACAGCACGGCGTAGTCGCGTTGCACTTCCGGCAGCGTGGCCAGATCGGCATTGCGCACCAGTGCGCCGATCTTCAGGCACCCATCCGGCGTGCTTTCCACCTGGTCCAATGGCAGATGGTTGATGTCGATGACTTGGCTTGGCCGCTCCACGTCCAGCTTCATCAAGTCGACCAGCGTGGTACCGCCGGCGACGTAGCGGACCTCGGCACCCTGCTGCGCGGTCGACGCGTGTGCGCCGGCCTGGATCGCCTGCTGGATGTCGTTGGCACGGGAAAACGCGAAAGTCTGCATGAGGCACTCCGCTCAGCTGCGCCGTACCTGTTTGAGCGCCGCCAGAATGTTCTTGTACGCACCGCAACGGCAGATGTTGCCGCTCATCGCTTCGCGCAGGTCGGCATCGCTATCGCCCCATTTTTCATGCAGTACCGCCACGGCGGACATGATCTGCCCTGGCGTGCAGTAACCGCATTGGTAGCCGTCGTGGTCGACGAACGCCTGCTGCATGGGATGCAGCGCGCCAGGTTGACCAAGACCCTCGATGGTGGTCACTTCATCGCCGTCGTGCATCGCTGCAAGGCTCAAGCAGGCGTTGATGCGGCGCCCGTTCACGTGCACCGTGCAGGCGCCGCATTGCCCATGGTCGCAGCCTTTCTTGGTGCCGGTGAGCTGCAATTCGTTGCGCAGCGCATCGAGCAGGCTGGTGCGGTTGTCTACATCCAGCTCATGCGGCTTGCCGTTGACGACGATCTTGACGTGCGAATGCGTGTCGTCAAGGCGAGCGGCACGCGGATGTGCCTGGTCGTGCGATGCGCCCGCCTGGGCGTTGGACCATCTGACTCCGGAGGCCATGCCGGTTATCCCGATCATCTGCAGAAAAGTTCGGCGCGATGCATGCTCTGGCGAATCGTCTGGATGCTGGGGCATGCCACGGTTCCCTCACGACGAAGGTGAGGGAAATTCAAGCGTATCCGTGGTTAGCGCGGTGTGCAGAGGAGGGCAATGGCGCGGCCAGGTCAATCGCGATCCGGCGCTCCGAGCGGAAACAGCGGGCGATACGGCCGCGCCTCGTCCACCGCGCGCGCGAACGAGGGCCGCGCAAGCAGGCGCTTGCGGTACGCGATGAGGTGGGCGAATGACGGGTCGATGCGATGGGTCCAGTCCGCATAGAACAACGCCGGTGCGGCGCTGCAGTCGGCCATGCTGAAACCGGCGCCGGCGGCCCATTCACGGCCTTCGAGATGCTTGTCCAACCACGCGTAGGCGGTATCGAGCATCTCGCGCGCGTCACGCACACCGCGGGCGTCGCGTTCGTGTTCCGGCCGCAACGCATCAAACACGATCTTTCCCTGTGCCGTGGAGACGTAGCAATCGAAGAAGCGGTCGAGCTTGCGCACTTCCAAAGCATCGCGCGCGTTGGCGGGGAGCAGCGATACGGGGCCGGGATAGTGCAGCTCGAGATGTTCGATGATGATGCTCGATTCGATGATCTGCTGCTTGCCGTCCGTGAGTAGCGGAAAACGCTGGATCGGCCACATGGCGGCGAACTCGGCGTAGATCTCCGGCTGCTCGCTCGACAGCATGCGCCATTCGAACGGGATGTCGTTCTCGTAGAGCGCTATCAGCACCTTTTGGCAGTAGGAGGAAAAGGGATGGGCGTAGAGTTTCAGGTTCATCGGGATGGCTCCGTGGAAAAGGGGGCTTTAATCCGGCGACGAACGGGGGCAGGGGGAATCGACATGTTGTCCGCGGGGTGTCCGGCGACGTCCGCGGACATGGCCTTTTTGTAGAACCTTGCTGGAAACCTCGTCATCCCGGCGAAAGCCGGGACCCAGTGTCTTTCGTCCCAAAGTCGCTGGGCCCCGGCTTTCGCCGGGGTGACGGTATATGGAGCGATTGGCGCATCTGAGTTTGAACGCCAATCACGTGTATGCAGAGGAGAGAGTGGGTTGCATGGTGCGCTTTATGCACGAACCCTCCCGAGACCAGCCAAAGAGCTGAGCGAACGTGGCGCACAAAGCTCGCCTACGCATCCGATGCGTGCATCTGCGGGAGGCAGCCACGCCTTTCGACCGCATGCCGTGGGAGCTTCAAGGATTCATCACGGACTTCCTGCGCTTCCATGGCTGTGAAGTCACGCCGATCAATCAGCAAGTGATTGCGATGGCGATCGAGGCGCGCTTGCAGCATGGGTGGATATGCCATGCGTATTTGGCGGCGCTGCTTGAGGAAGATGTTGTATTTGAATAGACCCTCAAGGCCGTCATTCCCGCGAACGCGGGAATCCATTTTCATGATGCATCAGAGCAAGATGGATTCCCGCGTTCGCGGGAATGACGGCCTTGGGGAAAGCAGGCAGCGGTGCTGGATTACATCCCCAGCACGCTCTCCGCCTTCACGTACGCAAGGTTATGCGCCTGCGCCACTGGCTCACACGTAACCTTACCTTCGAACACGTTGAGGCCATTGCGCAGATGCACGTCCTGCTGCAAGGCCTTCTGCCAACCGTGATTGGCCAGTGCGAGCGTAAACGGCAACGTCACGCTGTTGAGCGCAAACGTGGAAGTGCGCGCCACCGCGCCCGGCATGTTCGCCACACAGTAGTGCACCACGCCGTCGACCACGTAGGTGGGATCGGAATGCGTGGTGGCATGCGAGGTTTCCACGCAGCCGCCCTGGTCGATGGCGACGTCGACGATCACCGAACCCGGCTTCATCGTGCGCACCATCTCGCGCGTCACCAGCTTGGGCGCGGCGGCGCCGGGCACCAGCACGGTGCCGATCAAGAGGTCGGCGCGGAGCACCAGTTCTTCGATCGCCGAACGGGTGGAGAACACGGTGGAGATCGAGGTGCCGAATTGCGTGGCCAGGCGCTTCAGCGCTTCGGCGGAGCGATCCACGACAGTGACTTTCGCGCCCATGCCGACCGCGATGGTGGCCGCGTGCGTACCGGATACGCCGCCGCCCAGAATCACCACTTCGGCTGCCGGCACGCCGGGCACGCCGCCCAGCAGCACGCCGCGGCCGCCCTGGGCCTTTTCCAGCGAGTGCGCACCGACCTGCGGCGCAAGACGGCCGGCCACTTCGGACATCGGCGTCAGCAACGGCAGCGAGCCGTTCGCCGCGGTGACCGTTTCATAGGCAATGCAGATGGCCCCGGAGGCGATCAGGTCGTGGGTCTGCTCGGCATCGGGCGCCAGGTGCAGATAGGTGAAGAGGATCTGGCCCTTGCGGAGCTTCTTGCGCTCCACCGCCAGCGGCTCCTTCACCTTCACGATCATGTCGGCTTCGGCAAAGATCTGGTCGGCGTTGTCGATGATGGTGGCGCCTGCGGCCACGTAATCCGCATCCGTCAGGCCAGCGCCAGCACCGGCGTCTTTCTGCACCATCACCTGATGGCCGTGGTGTACCAGTTCCTGCACAGAAGATGGGACAAGGCCCACCCGGTATTCATGGTTCTTGATCTCTTTCGGTACACCGATGCGCATGACTCGATCTCTCGACAAAGGGTTGGGAAGGTTGCTGCGCCGGCCTTCCGTGTGCCGTGCGGCGCGCAGTATGATCGAGGCCTTGCGCAATTTCTCGCTCATTATGGCCATGGACTGGACGTTTCTTCGCATCCAATGCGGCATTTTTGGTAAAAAGTAGAATTTATGACGAATCCCTTTCCGCCCCTGGACGAGCGCGACCGTGCCATCCTCCGCCTGCTGCAGGAAGACGGCCGCCTGGCCAACGCGGAACTGGCCCAGCGAATCAATCTTTCTCCCTCCGCCTGCCTGCGGCGGGTGAAGTTGCTGGAGGATCGGGGGCTGATTTCCCGCTACGTGATGTTGCTGGATGAGAAAGCGGCCGGCCTGTCAGGCACTGCCTTCGTATTGGTCACCCTGGACCAGCAGGGCCGCGCGGCGCTGGATGCGTTCGAGGTGGCGATCCAGAAACATCCCGAAGTCACCGAGTGCTGTCTGCTTGCCGGTGCGGCCGATTACATGGTGCGTGTGGCGTATGCGGATTCGGCGGACTTCGAGCGCATCCATACCGAGATACTCACGCAGTTGCCCGGCGTGGTGCGGGTGCAATCGACGCTGGCGTTGCGCACGGTGAAACGGACCACGGCGTTGCCGGTTTGATGCCGTAATGGGGGTTAGGCGTTGCTAGGCTTTCCCGTAAACGACGAGATCGGTTTCTCCGGTGCAGGTTTGCGCAAGCCTTCGCCCAGCGCCATCAAACCCTGCACCAACGGCGCCAGCGCACGCCAGGTTTCTTCATCCTTCAACGCCTTGTAAAACCCGCGCACGCCGGGTGCTTCCTGTTCCGCCGGCGGCTCATCTGCCGCCGCCAGCAAAGCATCTTTCACCGTGGTGGCGATCTTGTAGAAACGCGGTGGCGGAATCTGCGCCAGCACCATCAGGATCGCGGCGATGTTTTGCGTGGCGTAGCGCGAGCCTTCCAGGTTCAAGCCCTTCATCACGATGCCGACGATGTCCTGCTTGCCGGCGGCGATATCGTTGGCCAGCCGCAATACGCCGGACTCATGCAAGGTTTCCAGTAATTGGTCCAGTTCTTCGCGCGCGCTGGGGCCAATTTTCGGTGGCGTGGGCTGATAGGCGAGGGGTTCGGCCATTAGAGTGTCTCGGGATGTTCGATGGTTGCCGGCGGTTCCTGGTATTCGGCACGCGCCCATTTTTGCTCGGCCTCAGGACCGAGATTCGGCGTGCGTTTGCCATAGCGATGATTGCGGTACGGCAGGGGCGGTTCGCCTTTGGACATGGGCAGTTTTTCGATGCGCACGGCCAGCTCTTTATAGGCCGGCGTGTTGACCTCCGTATCGTGATGTTCGCCGGTCAGCATGTTCACGCCCGGCTTTGAGTGGTGGATCGGCAGGTACATGGTCTTGCCGCTGACGCGATCGGTAACGGTGGCGCGCACGTCCACATGCGCGCGGCGCGAGGTGATGCGCAGCCAGGTGCCGTCTTCGATGCCGCGTTCGGCAGCCAGTTCCGGACTGATTTCCACGAACCAGTTGGGCGTTTCGTTGTGCACGCGCGGTCCGCGGCCGGTCTGGTTGGTGGACTGGAAGTGTTCGAGCAGGCGGCCGTTGTCGAGGACGATGTCGTAGCTGCCGTCGGCATCTTCCTGCGGTGGATTCCATTGCACTGGATGCAGCTTGGCTTTCTTGTCGGGAAATTTGAAGCCGTCGGTGTAGAGCAGCGGCGTATCCGTGCCGTCTTCTTTCACCGGCCACTGCAGCGATTTCCAGCCTTCCAGCCGTTCGTAGCTCACGCCGGCAAACATTTTCGCGACGCCGGCGCATTCGGCCATGATCTGCGAGGGATGCGTGTAACCCCAGTCATGCCCGAGCTGCTTGGCCAGGTCGGTAAGGATCGCCCAATCGGGGCGGCTTTGGCCTAATGGTTCCATCGCCTTGTAGAAGCGCTGGATACGGCGCTCGGTGTTGACGAAGCTGCCGTCCTTTTCCACGCTTGCGCACGCGGGCAGGATCACGTCGGCGAATTCGGCGGTGCGGCTGACGAACATGTCCAGCACCACGAAAAACTCCAGTTTCTTGAATGCATCGATCACGTTCTGCGTATCGGCATCGGAGATGGCGGTTTCCTCGCCGATCACCATCATCGCTTTCACTTCGCCCTTGTGCGCCTTCTCGACCATGCTGAAGTTGTCCAGGCCCACTTCGTCGGAAAGATGTTCCGCCGGTACGCCCCAGGCCTTGGCCCAGCGTGCGCGCGCTTCCTGGTCGGTGACTTTTTCGTAGCCGGGGTATACGTTCTTCAGGCAGCCGAAATCGCTGGCGCCCTGCACGTTGTTGTGGCCGCGCATCGGGTAGCCGCCGGTGCCGGGCCGTCCGTAGTTGCCGGTGACCAGCAATAGATTCGACAGCGACGTGCTGGTATCCGAACCGTGGCTGTGTTGCGTGATGCCCATCGCCCACAGCAGGCAAACTGACGGCGCATGCGCAATCATTTCCGCGGCTTCGGCCAGTTGCGCTTGCGACAAACCAGTCACCTGTTCGGCAAATTCAAGCGTGAACGGTTCCAGCGATTGGCGGAATTCCTCGATGCCGTTGACCTGCGTGTTCAAGAATTCCTTGTCTTCCAGGCCGTGATCGAAGATGTAGCGTGCGGTGGCGCAGGCCCACACCAGGTCCGTACTGCTTTTCACCTTGAGATGGATATCCGCGCGTGCGGCCATCTCGTGCTTGCGCGGATCGACCACGATCAGCTTCTGCCCGCGCAGCTTGTGCGCGGCCTTGATGCGCGATGCGATCACTGGATGGCATTCGGCCGTGTTGGAACCCACCAGGATCACCAGCGAGGCGGAAGCGATGTCCGTGATCGAACCGGCGTCGCCCCCGTATCCGACGGTGCGGAACAGGCCCTGCGTGGCGGGGTTCTGGCAATAGCGCGAGGAGTTGTCGACGCTGTTGGTGCGGAAGATCAGGCGCGCGATCTTCTGCGTGAGATAGGCCTCTTCGTTGCTGGCCTTGCTGGAGCCGATAAAACCGATGGATTTGGGTCCATAGGTTGCATGAATGTGCTTGAGCCGCGTGGCGACCAGCTCCAGCGCTTCGGCCCAGCTGGCCTCGCGGAATGTGCCGTTCTCGCGAATCAACGGCGTGGTGAGGCGTTCCTTGGCGTTGACGAAATCCCACGCGAACTTGCCCTTGATGCAGGTGGAAATGCCGTTGACCGGCGCTTCTTCCATCGGCTGCACTTTCAGGATCTGCCGGCCGCGCGTCCACATCTCGAACGAACAACCCACGCCGCAATACGTGCAGACGGTCTTGGTGCGCTTGATCTCCTTTTGCCGCAACGCCACGTCGATCTTGGAAATCGCCGTGATCGGCGGCGTGCCGGTGGTGTCTTCCAGCGCCTTGACGAAATCGATCATGGTGCGCTTGGTGTCAGCCTCGATCGCGGTGAACGGCCCGGCATCCGGCTGCAGCGTGCGTTCCAGCAGCGCATTGCACGGACACACGGTGACGCAATGGCCGCAGGAGACGCAGCTCGACTCGCCGATCGGCTTGCCGCCATCCCACAGCACGCGCGGGTGCGGGTTGCTGTAGTCGATGCTCAGCGTTTCGTTGACTTCGACGTTCTGGCACGCCTCCACGCAACGGCCGCACAGGATGCACTGGTCCGGGTCGTAGGTGTAGAACGCATTCGATTCGTCTTTTTTATGTGGTTTTCGCGTGAATCGATAGCGTTGGATGGCGATATCCATGTCCGCGAAGGTGTTGTGCAGCTGGCAATCGCCGGTGTTGTTCTCGCACACCGAGCAATACAGCTCGTGCTTGGCAAGGATGCGATCCATGCCTTCTTCGCGCGCCTGTCTTGCATGGGGCGAGCCGGTGATGATGACGTCGCCGGCTTGTGCGTGGGTGGAGCAGGCGCGCACCAGCTTGCCATTGACTTCCACCAGGCAGGTGTCGCAGGTTTCCAGCGGGCCGAGTGTTTTCAGATAACACACGTGTGGCACGGCGATACCAACGCGAATGAAGGCATCGATCAGTCGCTCGCCGGGTTGAAGTTTTTGCTCGAAGCCATCAATTAAGGCCGTACAGGTGTCGTCGGACATGGAGCACTCGATATAAGGACGTCGCCGGAGGCCTGCCTGTCTGCTTGCAGGCGCATCTTCGTACATCTTTTGCCATCGCCGTCGTGTGCGATGCGGTTAGCGGGCGTGAGGCATGGGTGAACTGACTGCATGGTTTTGCAAAAACTTTTTGCAAACATGCATTTCGGGACTTTTATGAAGCTCGCTTGGGGTACACAATCGGGCATCTTGACCGAGCGGCGACGCCTTCAAGACGCGTCCTGCATGCAGGCTCAATGAGCTGATGCCTGAATCTTCATCCATCTTTGATATTTCAAACGTTCCATGGGTGAAAGACCCAAAGGCAAATCTATCGATGAAACCAGACGTGACCTCATCAACCACCACCGAACAACGTTACCGTCTGATGGTCGAGTCGATTACCGACTACGCCATCTTCATGCTCGATGCGGCCGGACGTGTAGCCAGCTGGAATCTTGGGGCCGAACGCATGACTGGCTATCGCGCCGAAGACATCATCGGCCAGCATCTTGAGCGCTTCTATACCGGGAAAGAGCGCAGCGAAGGCTTGCCGCGCCGCGAGCTGGACATGGCCAGCGCCGAGGGCCGCCACGAATGCGAGAACTGGCGCGTGCGCAAGGACGGCACGCATTTCTGGGCGCAGGTGCTGACCGATCCGATCCATAGCGAGCGTGGCGAGTTGATCGGCTTTGCGAAAATCGTGCGCGATCTCAGCGAGCGCAGGCAGGTCGACGAAGCTCTTCGCCGCAGCGAAGAACAGTTTCGCCTGCTGGTGCAGAGCGTGACGGACTACGCCATCTTCATGCTGGACAAGGGCGGCTACGTATCCAGTTGGAACGTCGGGGCGGAGCGCATCAAGGGTTATCGGTCGAACGAGATCATCGGCAAGCATTTTTCCTCTTTCTACACGCAAGCCGACCGCGAGGCCGGCATGCCGCAGAAGAACCTGGTGCTCGCCGCCACCGAAGGCCGTGTGGAAAGCGAAGGCTGGCGCGTGCGCCGGGACGGTTCACGCTTCTGGGCCCACGTGATCATCGATCGTATCCTGGACGACGATGGCGAACTGGTCGGTTTCGCCAAGATCACGCGCGATGTGACACAGCAACGCAATGCCGCGGTGGAACTGGATCGCGCGCGCGAAGCGCTATTTCAATCGCAGAAGACCGAGGCCATCGGCAAACTGACGGGCGGCGTCGCGCACGATTTCAACAATCTTCTGATGGTGATCCAGAGCTGCCTGGACATGCTGGATCTGAAACTCCCGCACGACACGCAATTGCACAAGCTGGTCACGAATGCCCAGTCGGCCGTGCAGCGCGGCGCGGCGTTGACGCAGCGCATGCTGGCCTTTGCGCGCAGGCAGGAATTGCGCGTGGCCCCGGTGGACATCATTGCGCTGGTGCGGAACATGACCGACCTGCTGGGCCGTTCGCTGGGGCCGCTGGTAAACATCAACACGATGTTTCCGGCGGCGCTTCATCCGGTAAAGACGGACGCGAACCAGTTGGAGCTGGCGCTGATGAACCTGGCGGTGAACGCGCGCGATGCCATGCCGAAGGGCGGCGAGCTGACCATAACGGCTCGCAACGTCGTGATCGATGCCAAGCATTCTACGCGCCTGGCACCCGGCGAATACGTATGCCTGTCCGTCACCGACGAAGGCGATGGCATGGATGATGACACGCTGGCCAAGGCGACGGAGCCGTTCTTTACCACCAAGGGCGTCGGCAAGGGCACGGGCCTGGGCTTGTCGATGGTGCATGGCCTGGTCGAGCAATCGGGTGGGCGACTGGTCATCAAGAGCAGCAAGAGCTTCGGCACGCGAGTGGAGATGTGGTTGCCCAGCGCGCAACCGGATGCTGCCGGTCTGTTGCCGATGGCGATGTCGTCCTCGGAAGGACAGATGTGTTCGTTGCGCAACTTGCATGTGGTGCTGGTGGATGATGATCCGCTGGTGCTCAGCGTGACCGGCGCCGTGTTGCAGGAGCTTGGCCATCGTGTGGAGGAAGTGGCCTCGGCGGAAGATGCGTTGAAGCTATTGGAAAACCAGCCGGATGTGGATCTGTTGATTACCGACCACGCCATGCCGGGCATGACCGGGTCGCAGCTGGTCAGCGAAGTGAATGTGCGCTGGCCGGCGCTGCCGGTGGTGCTTGCGACGGGCTATGCGGAAATTCCCACCGATTTGAGCGATGGGGCTACGCGCTTGTCCAAGCCTTATGACCGCACCGGGCTGGTTGAGGCGATCATGAAGGCGATGGGTGATCGGCAGGTGCATGCGTAAGGGCATTTTTTTAGACGCTGTGAACGGGGCGGCCACTTCGCCGCAAATGCTGCTCGTCATTCCAGCGAAAGCTGGAATCCAGTCTAAGTACGCTGTGCACAGCACACATTTTTAAGCTGAGTGCTGCGCACATCGTATTTCACGGGATTCAGCTTTCGCTGGAATGACGAGAAAAATGCACGGGGGATACCTCAAGCTGTTTGCAGCTTCCTTACCCCGCACTACACGATGCTTTGACAGCAATCTGTGTACGTTTCGCCAGCTGCTCGTTGAAGGCAAGTCAATCTCCCGGCTGATTCGAACGCCGGGGCGCGTGGTAGAGGGTGTTGCATAGCACGGGACGTGACTATGGATGCAGCAACGCGGCAAGGCAAACGGCCTCGTACATCGAATAGCCATCATCGATAAACGTCGCGAATGCGACGGGGCGAACCAGGTCCCGGCAGCGGCGTGCACGGCGTGCGATCGGCGCCAGCGAATCATCTTGCAGGGTGACTGTGACGTCAGCGACGCGAAGCCGATGCGACCAAGCGGTGCGTGTCACGATCCGGGGAGGTGCCCGATCGTTCTCGTGTTCGCGTCGGGCGGATGAACCAAGGAACACGGTTCCTCTCATTTGGAGCTATCCCATGAAGCGCTTGAGTAAAGTGACGTTTACCGCGGTGCTGGGCGTCGCGTGTGCCGCCGGAACAGTTTTCGCCGTACCTACTGTTCGCGCACAAAATTATCCGGCGGCGGCGTGGCCGGATCCCAATCCCAATCCCAGGTATTTCAATCCGTGCTTCGACGACAGCCACGGGAACACGGGCAACGAGACGCTGACCATCGTGGTCATCACGCCACCGCAGTACGAAGCTCAATTCGACAATCTATGGGCCAGCCACGCGCAGTTCTGGCGGATGACCCACTGGGGCGCGGGTTTGTCCTACGAAGTCGACAAAGGACCGCAGCTGAGCAACCCGCTCGATCCTTCTTCAGCGCCGACCGGCAACATCATGTACGTGCTGCATGAGTGTTATCCGGCGGATTACGACCACGATGGGGCGCCACCGCTGACGGCACAAAACGACGACATCATGGAGCACTGGGCGTATACCGCGGCGTACTGGTCGGGCTTCAACCAGATCATCGCCTTGATGCAGACGCCTGGCGTCACGGTGGTGACCTTGCATCACGGACAGGTGGTGCATGCTAATTGGCATATCACTGATGGCGTATCCCCGCCGCTGCTTCCGCCTTGGTCATATTGAGGCGCAGCCGGCTGCAAAGCGTCCGCCGGGGGCCGGCTGCGGGCCGGCCCCGGCCTGTCCCGATTTCTAGCGTGGCCATTACGCCATGCTAACGATGCCTAGCGCAGAGTGAACGTCCGGGCAGCTGCGCAGGCTGCTGCGGGCAACCGTCTCGGTGGAGGCCGTTTCATGAATACCCCTGGTTCCATCAGCCCTGGGAGAACCCCGGGTTCGCCTAACTCACTGTGGCATTTGAGTACTTGGTCCGATTACCTCAGCCGTATCATGCGCCCGGCGACGAAACAGCCGCCCGTGCACATGACGCGCCGGCAGGAACTTCTTGCGGCGCAGGAGCGCAAGCGCAAAGAGCAGCACGCACACGTGCTGGAGCTGTTGCGCGAGGTGAAGGAGAAACATGAGCACGTGCAGCAGGGTACGCACAAGCTGAAAGCCTGATGGCCCTGCATCCGGCCGGCCCGCGCCTTGACGGGCCGGCCACGCCGGATTGACGGCATGGCGTCCAAGCTAACCGCTGAAAAGTTCACGCGGATACCGACATGGGACGCAGGGCCGAACGCGTTTATACCGATCCAACCGATATCGCCATGCTCGAAAAATGGGTGAAAGAGCTGGCGGTGAACGCGGCCGTGCGCATCGTCAAGCAGGATGGCGTGGTGGTGGAAGGCATGGTAAGCGTGACGCCGACGGTGCAGGTGTTTCTTGGCCCCGGCGACCAGGAAGGCATGAACGGCGTGGTGCGCCTGGTGGACAGCCACAGGCCGGATTGGGATGGGCTGGTGTGGCTGGGGGATATCCGCGATGTCCAGCATCTGGATTCGGTGCGGACGGGGGCGAGCAGGGCGTAGGCTGGTTACCGTGGGCTTGATCCCGTCGCTTGATCATGTTTCTTGCGCGCAGTGTCATGCGCCGTAAATAACTCCGTCTCCCCTCCAGAGGTTGGGGTGAGGAGGAATCTCGCGGGAGTTAGCTCCATGCGAGATTCAAAAACGCAACCCTCTCGCGTGTCGATAGGTTTCCCGCAAGCCCCTCACCCTAGCGCTCTCCCCGATGGGGAGAGGGGACTGGCTCCGACGTATCAATGGATATCCGGCGTCGATAGCGAGCGAAACCCCAATCTGTGGGAGCCCCGCTTACGGCGCTACCCAATGCGACATGGGTGCCGGGCTTCCCAGCAAATACCCTTGCCCCATCTCGCACCCCATGCGTACCAGTGCATCCAACTGCGCCTGCGTCTCGATGCCTTCGGCAATCACCTGGATGTTGAGCGCATGGGCCAAGGCAAGAATCGCGGCCACCACGGTGGTGCTGTTGCCGCTACCGGATTTGTCGAGTTCGTGCACGAATGCCCGGTCGATCTTCAGCATGCGCAAGGGCAGGGAATGCAGGTAGCTCAGTGAGGAATAACCCGTACCGAAATCATCCAGCGCTGCGCCGACGCCAACGCTGCGCAGGCGATCGAGCACGGCGCGCACGCTTTCGGGGTTGTCCAGCAGCGCGCCTTCGGTCACTTCGGTCACCAACCGGGATGGCGCCAGGCTGGTGCGTTCGAGCATCTTGAGAATGCGTACGTCGAAATCGGCATGGCGCAGATGCAGGGCCGATACGTTGAAGGTGATGAACGCCTCGCCCGGCCCCTGCTGCGCCAGCAAGCGGCAACTCAATTCGAACAGGCGCCAGTCGATGGCTTCGATCAGGCCGCTGTCCTCGGCGATCTTGATGAAATCCAATGGCCGCAACAACCCGCGTTGCGGGTTGTTCCAGCGGATCAGCGCTTCGTAGCCCATCACCTTGCTGTCGCCCAAGCGGAAAATCGGCTGGAAATGGGGCTCGAATTCATTCTGGCGCAGCGCCTTGCGCAGTTCGCTTTCCATCGCGAGCACGTCGACCATGCCCTTGGCGAGGGTTTCGTCGAACACTTCGAAACGTTTGCGACCCAATTGCTTGGCCTGGTACAGCGCCATGTCGGCATCGCGGATCAATTCATCGGCGTCCAGGTAGCTGGAGTCGCCACAGGCAATGCCGACGCTGACCGAGGGCTCCAGTTCCTTGCCGGAGATGCGCAGCGGTGTGGCCACGGCTTGCAGCACGCGGTCGGCGATGATGGTGGCGGTGTCGGTGTTCTCGATGTTCTCCAGCAGAATGGCGAATTCATCGCCGGACAACCGCGCCACCATGTCCGGCTCGCGCACGTGCGTAAGCAAACGCACCGCGATGGCTTTGAGGAATTCATCGCCGGCGAGATGGCCGAGGCTGTCGTTGATCACCTTGAAGCGATCGACGTCGATATACAGTAACGCGCAGCGCCGGCTTGGCTCGCTGCGGATACGGTTGAGTACGCGATCGAGCCGTTCGCGCAGGTAGCCGCGATTGGGCAGGCCGGTGAGCGGGTCGTGCATCACCTGATGATGCAATTGCTGTTGCATCTGTTCGCGCCGCGCGATCTCCGCACGCAGTTCGCGCGTGCGTTCTTCCACGCGGTGTTCCAGCCGCAAATTCGCCTGATGCAGGGCGGCAGCGGAACGGCGGCGGTAGATGCTGTTGGCGATCTGCAGGGCGACGAAGCTCAGCAGCTCCTGTTCGGGCGCGCCGTACGCGGCATGCGCATCGTAGCTTTGCACGGCGACCAGGCCGATGACGGCCTCGTCCACTTTCAGCGGTACGCCCAGCCAGCAGGCGGAAGGCTCGCCGATATGGTGCGGCACCACTTCGCCGGCGCGGGTCAGCGCCATGATGTCCTCGCGCGTGCCTGACCACGGCAGGCCGCGGCGCAGCACGTATTCGCTCAAGCCCCGGCCGATCGGACGCGACAACTGGTGGCGCATGCCGGCATCCATGTAATACGGAAATTCCAGCTTGGTGCGATCGTCGCCCAGCAGGGCGATGAAGAAATTCTTGGCATCCAGCAGGCGGCCGACCACGGCGTGCACGCGCTCGTAGAAGGTGTTTTCATCGATGTCGGCGGTGGCCAGTTGCGCCACCTGGAACAGCGCTTCCTGCAGGCGTTCGGCGCGATGCCGTTCGCGCACTTCCTGGACCAGACCGCGGTTGAGTTCGGCCAGCTCCTCGGTGCGCTGGCGCACGCGCCGTTCGAGTTCGTCCTTGCTTTCCTTGCGTTCCAGCGCGGTGAGGATGTGACTGCCGACGAATTCGAGCAGGGCCAGATCGTCGCGCGAATACACGATGCCGGTGCCGTAGCTTTGCACCACCAGCGCGCCGTGCACCTGGCCGTTGCGCAGCATCGGCACGCCGAGCCAGTCGTCGCTGTCGGGGCCAAGAATCTGCAGCGGACCGTTGACCTGTTGCTGCAACTGCTCGTTGCTGCCCATCAGTGGCTTGCCGCGCGTGAGCAGGTACCAGGTGAGTGTATGCCGCCGGTCTTCCAGGCGCATGTCGCGATTGGTTTCCGGCTTGTCCTCATCCTGGATGTCCGCGTAATACAGGAAGCGCATGCAGTCGCGCTCGGCGTAGTAGCGGACGATGAAGAAATTTTCCGCATACATCAGCCCGCTGACGATGCGGTGGATCTCCCGCAGCATGTCCGGCATGTCCACGTCCGAACTGGATAGCTCGGAGATGGAAAACAAGGCGCGCTGCAGGTTGTCCGAATGCTCCAGCTGGCTGTGCGAGTCGTACAGTTCGACCAGCTTGATGGTGTGGCGCAGCTGGCGCGCGCCCAGTTGCAGGTACGGATCGAGGTTGGCAAGCAGTGCCTTGGTCGAGCCTTCGATGGCCATGGTGAGCAGCAGCACTACTTGTTGTGGCTGCAGCAGCGCCATGGCGTGGCGCTTGCCGTCGGCGGCGATGCGCACGCCATCGGCAGCGCGCAGCGCCTCTTGCGCCAGGGTGATTTCTTCCGCATCGACCGGTTGCGTTTTGGCAAAGCGCGGGTCTTGCTGATGGCCCAGCATCAGCACCTTGGCCTTCAGGCAGTGTGGCTGCGAGTGCAGCAACATCTCGATGAGGGTGCTGACTTCGGCCGGCGTTTCCGCTTCGATCAGGCAGCCGAGCCAGGCCGTGTGTTTCGGCTGTTTGGATGGAATGACAGGTAGGGAAAGACTCAGGCTCATGGCCGACCGATCTGCCGTTATGACTCACCTAACAGTGGATACGAGTATCAGTGGATACGAGCAGTGCAGGAAATGTGAACCCCCGGAGTAATGAGGCATTGCTGCGGTAGCTTTGTCAATCTATCGGCTAAACCGTTGATAGCTTTACCCCAAATAAGGTGGCTATCTGCCGCCGTCCGGGCAGGGCGGTTCGGTGGCGTTGGAGCGGGCACACCTGGATCGCGTTTTTTGCGCCAATTGGCCCTCGCTGTTTGACGGCCCCGCGGCTACCGTCGCTGCGGGCATGTGACTTCAGACATGCGCCTTGGCGGCGGGCATTCGCCGAACATGTCCGCCGCAGGAAACCTCAACAGACTAAGGATGAAGGGGAGAAAGCATGAACAAGGTTGTTGCGGCCGCCCTGGCCGCGGTGCTGCTCGCCGGGTGCGCCACTACCGCCCAGCACAAGATCGATCCGAATACCGTCGCTTCATTCCAACCGGGCGTTACGACCACGGCGCAGGTGCAGACCGCGTTGGGCCAGCCCTTCCTGGTCAGCCATACCGCCGATGGCGGCCAGCAATGGCAATACGTCGAGAAACACCAGGAAGTGGCTGGCGATGGCACGCCGACTACCGGCTCGAAGGTTCCCAAGTACGTCGAAAAGACGGTGTCCACCGTGCTGGTGTTCAATCAGAGCGGGCATTTCGTCCGTTCTTCGTCGAGCGCGAAGAGCAAGGACAACAACAAGTGGCCAGGTGATCTGGGCCACCTCGGTGGCGGTGACGTTCAAAGGCAGGGCCAGTAACTATGGCGCAGGTTGGGGCGAGCGAACGCCAGCCCCAACGTCCGTCCAAGGGGGACTGGCATGCGAGGTTGGGGTTCGGCTATGCCGCGCCCCAACTGCAATATCGGCAAAGCGATCAGTAAACAGGCACTGGCGCCGGATTGCGTTCCCCGAAACCACGCTGGTGCCAATACGGATAAGCCGGCGCGACCTCGCTGGCCTGGTCGAGCTTCGCCACGTGTTCTGGCGACAGATGCCAGCCCACCGCGTCCAGGTTCTGCCGCAGCTGTTCTTCATTGCGCGCACCGATCACCACGGTGGATACGGTTGGCCGCTGCAACAACCAGTTCAGCGCGATCTGCGGAATGCTCTTGCCGGTTTCCTTGGCGACTTCATTGAGCGCATCGACTACGCGATACAGGTATTCGTCTTCGATCTGCGGCCCCATGTCGGCGGTCTTGTGCAGGCGGCTGGTGGCCGGCAGCGGTTGGCCGCGGCGGATCTTGCCAGTCAGACGGCCCCAGCCGAGCGGGCTCCACACCACGGCGCCGACGCCTTGATCCAGACCCAGCGGCATCAATTCCCATTCGTAATCGCGGCCCACCAACGAGTAGTACGCCTGGTTGGCCACGTAGCGCGAGTAGCCGTAGCGATCGGCCACGGCCAGCGATTTCATCAGATGCCAGCCGGAGAAATTCGATACGCCCAGGTAGCGGATCTTGCCGGCGCGCACCAGGTCATCCAGCACGGACAGCGTTTCTTCCACCGGCGTCATCGCATCGAAGCCGTGCAACTGGAACAGGTCGATGTAATCGGTGCCCAGCCGCTTGAGCGCCGCGTCGACGGTGTTGATCAGGTGATAGCGCGAAGAACCCACGTTGTTGGGCTCGTCATCGAAACGGAACGTGGCCTTGGTGGAAATCAGTACCTTGTCGCGGCGGCCCTTGATGGCTTCGCCCAGGATCGATTCGGCCGCACCGCGGGAGTAGATGTCCGCGCTGTCGAACATGTTGACGCCTGCATCCAGGCAGATGTCCACCAGCTTGCGCGCTTCCGCTACATCCGTATTGCCCCACGCGCTGAAAAACTCACCCTTGCCGCCGAAGGTGCCGGTTCCAAAACTCAGCACGGGCACTTTGAACCCTGATGCGCCTAGGCGTCGATATTCCATAACAAGCATCCTCTTTGGTTGGTGGCGAAGTTGATCTTTCTACCTTTGTCGGCGCCGCCGCCGTTTACAAGGGCGGGCGTGGAGGTCTGGAGGAATAGGCAGCAAACCCGGAGCATCCGCGGCTTCCCAAGAGCCATGAGTGGAACGGGTGCCTGAGTGCTGGCGACAAAAACCTGTCGCCACCATCGTTTTGCCTACCTGTCAGAAGAAAAGCGCATACGATGTCCCGCTGGGGTATAACGTCCGGACCTTATCGACGACAAGGAGCAGATTATGCCGAATACATCCGCCGCCGATGCCGACATCATTTGCGATGCATACGCCGAAAGACTGCGAGGCTTGTATGACACCTTCTTTCTCGCCCTGGTCCAGTCGCCGGACAACCCCGGACCGGCCAGGGATGCTTTCGTGAGGGGCGTGGTGCTTGCGCGAACCGTGCGTGACATGGCCATCAACGCATTGCCGGCGGACGGCACGTTGCCACCCGCACCGTTTCACACCATTGCGAAAACGTGACAGCTACCGATTCGTCGCCGGCGAAGGCCGGGGCCTGGTTCAACTAGGCTGGGATGGGATCCCATCAGGAACTGCCGCGCTGCTGGCATCGACAAGTCAATGCAGATGGTGGAACAGATAGATGCCGAGCCAGATCAGGCCGCCCGCGACGCACAGCAGCCCGGCGCCGGACATGACGAAAAGCACGAGCAAGGCCAGCAAGAAGTCGACGATGCGTTTGCCGACGCCGGAGCGCATAGGTTCGTTCCCCTGGGTGATCGATCCAGTGGCGTGTCGCTGTTCGGCGCCATGCCAATCGATCGGCGCGCCAGTATAAACGGCATGACGGAATCCACGACGATGCAAGTGCTGGATCGATCATCCGCTGCCACGTCCTTTCTCGTCAGGCCACGCTGGCCGTACGACAAGGTGTTTATCTCGGACGAAGCATTTCGCCGCCTCACGGCCGCGCAAGGCATGCTCTCCGACCATGGCTTGACGCTGGTGCTGAGGCGAGGTTATGAATCGCGCGGCAAGCTCGTTCGGGTTGCCCATCGCCTGGCCCGTGCTGTCGGCATGATGGTGTTCTGCCTTGCCTATCCGCATCGTTGCCGCGAGCGGCGCGCAATTTTTTCCCCCAATGGGCATGACCGTTCGGGTGATTGCATCGACGTGGGTTTAGTCCATCGCGGCAAGACGCTGACATTGCTTCCGTTGGGTGTTTTTACGCCACGCTGGTTGATCCGTAGGGTGCAGCGTGTGCATCAACGTGAGCTGGCGCTGGTGTGGTCGGTACTGCCATCGGCTGGCTTCAACGTTCATCACAATCCAACGGAAGCCCTGCAGATCCATTGCGAAGTACGCGGATAACGGCTCGTTACGCCGCCAGCGGCGACATCGCGCGCAGCCGTTTTACGGTAGCGACGCAGCGCCTTGCCACATAAGCAATCTCTTCTTCCGTATTGAAGCGGCCAATGCCGAACCGGATGCTGGCCCTGGCCAGCTCATCGCTGACGCCCATGGCTTTGAGCACATGCGATGGCTCCGCCTTCGCCGAGGTGCACGCCGAACCGGAGGACAGCGCGATATCCGGCATGGCGAGCAGGATGGAATCGGCATCGGTTTGCGCAAAGGAGAGATTCAGCGTGCCAGGTAGGGTGTGGTATGGGTCGCCATTCAGTCGTACGTTTTCCAGTTGCAAGCTGATCGTGTCATGCAATTGCTTGCGCAGTGCAGACATGCGCAGGCTTTCGGTGGACAGTTCCGCCATGCATAGATCGAGTGCCGCCGCAAAACCGACGATGCCGGGTACATTCAGCGTGCCTGAGCGCAATCCGTTCTCATGCCCACCGCCATGCATTTGCATAAGCAAGCGCCGGCGTAGATCGCCCCGAACGTAGAGAACGCCGATACCCTTGGGGCCGTAGAGCTTGTGGCCGCTGAAAGAAGCCAAGCCAATATCCAATCCATCCATATCGACGTCTATCTTGCCCAGCGCCTGCGTCGCGTCCGTATGCAGTACCACGCCTTTGTCGCGGCAAAGGCGAGCTATCGCCGCCATATCCTGCACAATGCCGGTTTCGTTATTGGCCAGCATGATCGATACCAGATAGGTGCGATCGTTCATGGCCGAGGCAAGCTGGTCCAGGTCGACGCGTCCGGCGTCGTCTACGCCGACATAGGTAACGCCGACGCCATGCTGTTCGAGATGCCAGCAGCTATCAAGCACTGCTTTATGCTCGATCTGGCTGGTTACCACATGATTCCTGCGTTGCCCGGCTTGCAGCCCTTTCAGCGCCAGGTTGATGGACTCGGTAGCGCCGGAGGTAAACACGATGTCGTGGTCTTGCGCCGCATGAATGGCTTGCGCAATGCGGGTCCTGGCGTCTTCCACCGCGCTGCGCGCCTGCCATCCGAAAGCATGGCTGGTGCTGGCGGCGTTGCCAAACGCGCTGGTAAAGAACGGCAGCATCGCGTCGAGCACGCGTGGGTCGACGGGCGTCGTCGCGTTGTGATCCAGATAAATACGGTGCGTGGATGCCTGCATGCCTAGGCAACCAATTCGGACGACACCTGCGCTTCCGGCTCGGCATGGACGATCTCGCCCCGTCGCACCGCACCTGCAGCGGTGACCAGATTGAGGCGGATGTCAAAACGCATGCCCAACGCATGCGTCAACTGCAGCCCGCGAACATAAGCCAGCACCTCGGACCAGGGCGATGCCTCGAAGAAGACTTCGAGCAAGGCCTGCGTGGCCGACGGCGAGCCATCCGCATCCACTGCCTTGCAGAAATACTCGCTGGTGATGGCGGCGCACGTGAGCTTTGAACCGTTGGCTATGCCACACGTCGAGCGTTCCGTCGTAGCGGTAACCATGCGATGCCGCACTTCGGCGGGAATGGGTTGCGTGCTCAGCAGGTGTTCCGCATGCGTCCGCGCGGAGTCTTCGTGAATGATCAGGATGTGCTCATGCGGGATATGCAGTTCGTCCGCCAACGGGCCAAAGATGGCGATGATCTCAGGAAGCAGATGACAAAGCCGGGGATTGCGTTTTTGGCTATTGCTGAGTCCATCGCGCAGAAACTGGCGGCGAAAGATGCCTTTGTGATCGAAAGCGATGGATATCGGCGGAAAGCTTCCGCTTTGATGGCGAACCTGGTTTGCATGCAACAGCGCAGCCCGAAACGCTTGCAGCTGCGCCTCGATTTTGATCAAGCCATCGCTGCCGATATCGAGCCTGGAATTGCCAGCCAAAATACTGACGTGAGGCGGTCGGGCAAGCATTGGCGCCAGGTTGTCTGGCGCGATAAAGCTTGTGGGAGTGATAAATGCCATGCGCAGCCGTCCTGTCGAGAATTTCCTAGAGATAGATGAAGAACTTGCGATCTCTTGCAATATACGACCGGGCATCGTGAAGGGAATCTCAAACCTGAGTTCGTTTGATTGGGAATTCGTGGGCGTCGTGCACGCTGGCTGCACGAAAGTGAAAGAATTGTCAGTGTGGCACTCACTGCTGTCCGGCAAAAAAATTGCGTGGCTCCATGTACGTCTTCGGCAACCCGCACGGCCGTCATTCCCGCGAAAGCGGGAATCCATTTTCAGGCATGCACCAGAGCAAGATGGATTCCCGCTTTCGCGCACTGCTGTCCGGGGAAAACGAAGTTCTTCAGAAATGCGCGGGCATAGCACCCCGCATCGAAAATTTTCCATGGAAATTCAGTGCCATCAGTCCGTCATTCCAGCGAAAGCTGGAATCCAGTGCCTTTGCAGATTTTCAAGTCGCTGGATTCCAGCTTTCGCTGGAATGACGTCGTTTTAGCTTTCCCGCAAGAACAGCGAAAAATTTCCCCGGACAGCAGTGCGCTTTCGCGGGAATGACGACCCTAAGGGATACGGCGATTTTTGAGTCTTGCCCTCGGTAGGTGAACGCTAAACTGCGTCATATCCCTCTTGCTGCGGATTCGCAAACCGGTGCCGGACACTCGCTGGGGACGAATCGGTAGCGTTGAAGTTCTTGAAAGGATTCCGCGCTGTGTCGTACATCGCACGTTATCGCGAAACCAAATTCGCAACGGCTAACGATTGAATACCAGCCTCCGTCCGCGTCAGATCTCGTTCTGGATTCGAAGTCGATTATATTCGACGGTTCGGCAATCGGCAGAACAGATCATCCAGCAGCGGGTGTCGTACGCCTGATGCTGTGTTATTTGCATGGCGCGCGCCGAAGGCTGGGCATCACACAATCAGTTTTGCCGCGGGCATCGCCAGTGCCAATAGTCTGCATCTCACCGGATATCGGGTTTTGCCCTAGCGGGACTTCCGCCTTCCACACTCGACTTGCAGGCGAGAGCGGTCTGCGTTTATCGCATGGATAACTTGGAAAAGACGTGGCCGTCACATTGACGGTTGCAAACTCCCGGTAACCCGTATACGCAACGTGACGGGGGATTGAGGCAAGTCAAAGGAATCAGGGGGCAGGGATTTATGCAACGCAGAGAGACGCGTTTTTCGTCTTAGAGTTTTTCCATATGTTCCGAGGCTCTATGCGTGACCTACGCGTGGCGTCTTTGGACGTGTCTGCCTACGCATCTCATGTCAGGCACGGTTATGTATTGGGAATGCGGCGATATATCGCCAGCAGATGTTTCCCGAACAAGGTCCGCTTATAGCGACGGCATTCAAGCTACTCAATTGATGGTGGTATGGACCGGCAAGGGGGCACCATGACACGCAGCAATATCTCGAAGAAGTCACTTATCGATTCAGGAACGGCAGCGGCCACCGAGTTCACCGTTGCCGACTACCTGCTGACCCGGCTAAAACAGCTGAATGTCACTGATGTATTCCAGATTCCCGGCGATTACGTAAAGCACTTCACCCAGGCGCTGGAGCATTTCAACGGCATCAACACGATCGGCGCGATCAATGAATTGGACGCCGCCTACGCTGCCGATGCTTACGCGCGCACCCGCGGCCTTGCCGCGGTATCGCTGCAATTCGGCGTGAGTACGTTCAGCGCGCTCAACGCCATTGCCGGTGCTTGGGTCGAGCGCAGTCCGATTGTGGTGATCAGCGCCACGCCGGGCGCCGACATGCGCGATATCACGGACATGTATGACGTGCTGTTTCACCATTCCACTGGTGACCTTGATGCGGACCGCAAGGTTTACGAGAACGTCACGGTCAGGGCGATCACGCTAAGCACCAACGTAGGCGCCGCCGAGCAAATCGACGAGTTGCTGATCGATGCGATCACGGACAAACGGCCGGTGTATATCGCCTGCTACAAGGAAGTCTGGGGTCAACCCTGCCCACGTCCGCTGAAGACGCCGCTCAAGCCGCGCGTTGCCAAGAGCCCTGAGCTGGCGCTTCGCAACGCCGTGGACCAGGCCTGGACCCAGATCGCGGCGGCGAAGCAGCCGTTGATCTTCGCCGGCGTGGAGATACTGCGCTTTGGCTTGTCGGACCTGCTCAAGCAGATCATCGATGCCAGTGGCTTTTTGTATACCACCACGACACTCGGCAAGACCGTGCTGGACGAGAAGGGCGACAAGTTCATCGGCACTTACGCCGATGCCGCCTCGATCGAATCCGTGCAGGATGTAGTCCATGCCTCCGACTGTGTTTTGACCCTTGGCGCCATCATTACCGACGACTATCTTGCCTTCATCGAAAGCAGGTATGCCGACATGGTGTTGGCCAATACCTCGGGCGTCCGCGCCGGCTATTTCAAATACGGCGCCGTCACCATGCAGGATTTCATGGAAGCCCTGTTGGCGAAGTTCAAGGCTGACAAGGCTTATCCGATCAAGGTCAAGGCGCCACCGCAACCGAAATATCCGCAGCCGTGGACGGGTAACTCCGACCCGGTCTACCACGACAAGCCGCAAATCATCACCTACAACCGGTTCTTCGAGCACACGATGAAGTTCCTGCAGGACAGCAACCTGCTCAAGGACATCGTGATGACCTATGGCGTCAGTTCGGCGATGTATGTCGCCACGAACTGCCATGGCCTGTCGCAGGGCAGTTTTATTTCTTCGGCGGCATGGCAATGCATCGGCTTTGAGACCGGTGCTGCATCCGGTGCGCAGCTCGGCAGCGGCAAGCGGGCCTGGACCGTGGCTGGCGATGGCGGCTTCATGATGGTTTGCCAGTCGCTGTCCACGCTGGCGCGCAACAAGCTCAACGCAGTCATCTTCGTGATGAGCAACAAGGTCTATGCCATCGAACAGGTCTACGTGAACATGGATGCGTTCAAGCCCGGACCGAAGCATCGTTTCGACACCTTCGACATCCTGCCCGAGTGGGACTATCTCGCGTTGGCCAAAGCCTTCGGCGCGGAAGGTATTCGGGTGGAAACGGTGGAAGAACTGAAAGCCGCGTTGCCACGCATTGCAGCGATCAAAAACAAGCCTGTGCTGGTTGAAGTTGTCATACCGCAAAAGGATCTGCCCGGCCAGATGTATCGACTCGGCAGCGAATGAAACGCCCCATCCCATTCCGAGGGCTCAATCATGACGCAAAAAACCTACTCGATCTTCGGTGCCGGCGCTGCCGGCCTCTATACCGCCTGGCGGCTGCTGAGCGGCGAATGCAAGAAAGCCAAATTTGGCGCGAAACAGCTGAAGAAGGGCGACGTTTTGGATCTGTACGATTGGGGGCGTTACGATTTCTCCAAGCGGAATCCCGGCACGCGTGCGGCTGGCGCCCGTATTTGCACCTGGCATTACAACAACGACAAGACCGATTCATATGTTGAACTTGGCGGCATGCGCTATTCATTCTGGAGCAGCGTGCCGACCAAGGAATTTCCGGACCCGAACAACGGCCTGGCACCGGGCCATCGCGTTGTTTCTACGGTGATCTCGCTGCTCGGCCTGCAAAAATACTCGGTGCCGTTCAACGTCACCAATAATCAGTTGTTCTATCTGCGCTCGCGTAACTTCTATCTCAACGGCATCACTTCGAACACGCCTGCACCCTACACGGTGAACAATTTCGGCGGCGCCACCACGCCGGACCAAGGCTTTACCACCGTGCAGGATCTGGCGACGACCAAGCCATGGGAGGAATTCACGCGCCGCGACTGGTGCCGCTTCTATCAGAACGGACAAATCACCGCGCAACTGCCGGAATCCAGCATCTTCCAGCAAGGCGACTATCTCAAGGACATCGGCTACTGGAACCTGCTCTACGATCAGCTGGGAGCGGAAGGCTTCGATTATGCTGCCGACGGCAACGGCTACAGTTCCAACGTGATCAACACGCATGCCGGCGTGTCGTTCAATATCAACAACGAGTTCACGCCCGGCAGCCAGTACCGCACGCTGTTCATCGGCTACTCGGGCATGTTCAACGCCTTGTTTGACGACGTGGTGAAGCTTGCCAAGGCCAAGGGCATCGAGTTCCGCTATCAACCCGATACGCGCCTGCATTCGATTCTCTGGAAAGCTGGCAAGGCGACGTTTACCTACGCGCATCGCGACAACCCCAACATCGCCGTAGGCACCCGCGAGGCTGATGCAGCCTGGATGGCGATGCCACGCGCAGCGATCGATCTGGTGGCGCAAGCCACGCGCTTCCACGCGCCGGCGAAAGGCGAGGTGGATGTTCTGAATCACGAAAAGGTCAACCTGTACCTGGAGTCGACGATCATGCAGCCGTCGTACAAGGTCGGCATGTTCTTCGACCAGCCATGGTGGGCGCCCGACGCCGACAATCCGGCGCCATATCCCGCACAGATCATCGGCTACACGATCACGCCGGATACGATCGCCAAGCTTCGTACCCTGAAGTTTCCCGCGCCCGTGCTGAAAGCGATGCAGACCTTGATCGACGTGCCTTACACGTCCGTCACGGACTTGCTGGGCGCGATCGAGAACATCACCGAACAGGCGCTTACCGTCGCGCAGACCAAGCAACTGACAGCTGTCTCGCGCAACGACACCATCGGCCCAAGCGTGAGCAACTCGCCCATTCGCATGGTGGTCTATTTCGGCAACAACGCCATCGAACCGAAGAAGAAGCCTATCTACGGGATCCTGGCCAGCTACGACGACGAAGACAACACCGCGTTCTGGCAAGAACTGGAACTGGGCCCCAAGCACCAGCGCGAGATACCGGTTTCGCAGGACACCCAGCCGCTGGAAGGCCCGCGCCCGGTACCAAAACGCATGGTGAAGATGCTGCGCAAGATGCTGGCGGAACTTCACTTCGGCCCCAACTGCGATTACAGCGCCGTGCCCGAGCCGTTGCAGGCCGCCTACATGGATTGGTCGCTGCCCCCGTTCAATGCCGGCTATCACGAATGGGCGCCGCATTTCGACGTCGGCGACGTGCAGCGCAAGATCCGTAAACCCTCGCAACTGATCGACGGTGCCGACGCCGATATCTTCATCGTCGGCGAAGCGTATTCGAACGATCAAGCCTGGGTGGAGGGTGCTTATTGCACATCCGAATCGGTACTCAACGATTTCTTCGGTATCGAGCCGATCATCGACAATCGCGAGTATCCGTTCATCTGTCCGGAAGGATCGACGGATGAAACCAGCGAAGAACTGCAGAAATTGCTTCGGAAAGCGGGGCCGCGAAAAGATACCGAGGCGGTTTGAGCCCCGCCTGTACCGGGACGGAGAGGCGATTGGTTGGTTGCTCCGTCCCCAAGCTGGCTCGTTGTGTCATCAAGGCCAGAGCCACGGGCGCTCCTCTGGCCGTCGTTACGCCTTCATCAAGCAGCGCCCTCTCCAATGAGGAGTGATGTCATGAAGAGCTTCTTCGCGGGTTTGGCTTTGGTCGGCCTGGCGCTGTCAGTGAACGCCGCCAGCACGCACAGTGCAAAAGCGCCACAGTACGCGCGTTCCGTTGCGCCTCCCATCCCCATGTGTCCACCGGGAGAGCATGCTGTGTGGTCTAACGGCAAGTGGGAATGCGTGCCTATCGATTGATCTTGTTAGCCCTTGGCAAGCAATGTCGCATCACGCGGGTGGTGCGACTTCCCGCATGACGATGAATCATGATAATCACTCCAGCCTATTGGTTTTTTCGCGCGAATCGGAGCGTTTTTTGACTATGAATGGAGGCGAGTTACCTAAAAGGCTTAGCTAACTTCGGCCCGATTTTCGGTTCTTTTCTTAGATCCCACTGGCTGGAGTGGTTTGTCGCAAACCGTCAAGTGTTTTCATGAAAGTCAACTTTTAAAAGGAAAGTACATGGGGTCCATTGCCTATCTCTCCAAAAGATTTGCAGTTCAAATAAAATTTATTGCCGCGGCTGTTGGATTTGCTTGCGCAACTTTACCCGCAAACGCCTCAAGCATCAGCTCGGTCGTTCCCTCGCTGTGGAAAGGTGATAAGTCAGCTGCCGTTACCTTCTCCTTTGATGACGGTTTTCTCGACACGTTCAATAACGCTGTGCCCTATCTGACGAGCAGTGGCTTGCGCAGCACGCAATACGTGGTTAATAGCTTTAATGGGATTACGTGGAATGGTTATACAACGGATGGCACGCTGACAGGGTCGCCTCTTCCATATGCCTCATCATCTGTTTGGGCATTCGCTAAGCAGAACGGGCATGAAATTGCTTCTCATACCGTCAATCACACTGGTCTGGCACCTAGTTCAGTTGGGATAGTGACAACCAATGGCGCAGTCGTTCAATGTACTGATCCGACTTATCTCACATACCAGCATGGCAACCAAAGTTGGATGGATTCGGAAGTGCACAGTTCAGTTCAAGCTCTCAACAGTACACTAGAGCAAAATACGGTTGCATTGGCTTTTCCAGGCGGATTGAATACTCAGGAGGTCAGGGACTGCTTAAAGCAAGATACTTCACCCTACAAAATACTTACTGCACGAACGAGCGATGCGGGCATAAATAGTTCGAGTCCAGATTTCTATAACTTAATGTCGGAGGATGTCCAAACTGGAACACTGACCTCTCAAGTGGATGGCTGGATGGATAGCGCTGTCGCCCAGGGTGGGTGGCTTATACTTATGTACCACATTGTTGGGCCAAATAATTAAAAAAGCACAAGTGATGGATCATGGTACGCTTACTACACGCCAACATCGGAATTTCAATCGCAAGTCGACTATGCCGTTAGCCAATCAAAAAACATTTGGGTTGATACTCATGGCAACGTTTTTAAGTACATAGCTGAGAGAAATGCTATGTTTACGTCCGGAGCGGTCAACATAACTGGACCGAATGCATTTACGGCAAACGCAATTGGCCTCGACGCTAGTATCTATAACGTACGTCTGACATTTGCTATTCGTCTCTCCAGCGATTGGTCCTCTAATTTTGCGATCGTCTCGCAAGGTGGAAGTGCTTGCCGGCAAAGTGTAGGAACGGCGGCGGATGGTACCCCATTCCTTTTTGCTAACGTGATCCCAAATGGGCAAACCGTCTCCCTGACCATTCCCGCCCCTGGCGATACCACGCCTGCTTGCCCGGCCCTTACGAATTGGTAGTTACGATTTCCTGACAGCCAAATTCCTGCGATTTCACTTGTCAATCCATTCGATACGGTCCATGTGAATCGAAACGCATGGGCCGCTTCGAGTGGGAGCTCTCTGCTTTAGGAAATTCGAGGACGTCCAAATTCGCTCAAATAGTACCTCGATCTGTCTTGGCCATCTCTTTCGCTCTTAAGAGCGCATCCGCGAATATGCGCCAGGACGGAATACGTGGATGAGCGACAGCTGGCAGCCTGCTGGCTTCTTCAATCAGCGCAATGCTCATGTCGCCTCTCGTATCGCAGACGATAGGCGCACCGCACTGCTGCGAATAAAAGCTTGAGAGAGAGCACTCTCTGGTCTTGCGTGATCTCCCTTCAGATCGCCGCGCATGAAAGGACCGAGGGATCGACGTCTCTCGCCATCAATAACTATACCGATCAGTTTTTCTAGCCAGGCTCATCGTGGTGGGCAGAACGCACGCAGCTTGACGGCGGCGCGCAATGTCATAAATATGAAACCTTGCTTCAAGCTGACGCGTGGCCGGGGTCGTGAATCGGACGGGACCGTGCCGTTGCAAGGGCAAGCATCCTGGCGGCGGAATATTCGCAGGATGTTGAGGGGACGTTGCGCATTTCGCGTTACGTATGCGGCGCGAAAGCTTGTGTGGAATGCGGGGAGAGGTGAATGCGGTTTTACTGGAACGTGGCTGACGTAGGAGGCGGCTTCTGGCGCGATGCATGGCGATTCGGCGCCAGCCTGCTTGCGCTGGCCGTGATCAGTTTCGCACTGGTAATGCATCTCGATCCTGCTGTGCGTGTCGGTTCGGGACTTGTCTGGCGAAACGTGTTGCCGCTGCTGTTGTGCGCGTGGATCGTCTATGCGCTCTGCGGCCGCCTGCTGCTCAGCATGCTTATCAGCACGGCGTTGATTGCGCTGATTTATAAAGTCAACGGAATCAAGCTGAGAAATTTGAATACACCGTTGTCACCGGACGACGCCCTGTTAGGCCATCAGGTGGCGAGCAATATCGGTTTTTTTGCGCACTACACGGGTTATCACGCGATCAGCCTGATAGTGGCGCCCATCTTGCTCGTGGCTTGTGGCGTGCTTTTGGGGCGGTTGGAAAAACATCATTTCCGGCCAAACTGGATCGCACGTGCGGGCTTGATGCTGGTTTCGTTGCTGGCTTTGTACACTTTGCTAGAGGGATACCAGCCGTGGCGAGCATCGTATGCAAGTCATGCGATGGCCAGCTATCAGCCATGGAATCCGAGCTACAGCGATCGAAGCAAAGGCTTCGCCGCGACCTTCGTCAGGATGTGCCAGGACCGCCAGCGTAGCGTTCCACATCCGGACAAGGCGCTGGTTGCGGATTTCGCAAGTCGTCATGAAGGGGCCATCCGTCAGCGCGAAGCACGGCTGATGCCGCAGAACCTGCCAGACATCGTCGTCGTGCAGAGCGAGGCTTTTTTTGATCCCGGTGTGCTGAAGAACGTCGACTTCGGCCAGTACGACCCCCACTTTCAACAGCTTGCCGCGACTGGCATCAGCGGCAGCTTGACTACGCCGACCTATGGCGGCGGCACGATTCGCACGGAATTCGAAACCATCACGGGGTATCCGATGATGGCTTTTCCGGCGGTTGAATACCCTTATTTCGGATTGGCCAACCGGCACATGCCAACCGTGCCGCGGCGCTTGCAGGCGCTTGGATACACGACCACGCTGTTCCACCCCTACGAGGCGGATTTCTGGAACCGCAATGCGACGATGCCGGCCTTGGGCTTTCAGCACGCTTATTACGAGGATGCGTTCAAGGACGCGCCGCGCGCGGGTTTGTTCGTGTCGGATCGCTCCTTGTTCGATGCGGTGCTCAATCACCTGGACCATGGCCAAGCCGGACCGAGCTATACCATGGCCATCACGATGGAAAACCATGGGCCGTGGAATCGCGACCCCGGCGATCTGGCCCGGCTGCTGAAAACCAACCCCTTGCCGCCCGGCCTGTCTGCCGAGGGCACGTACGAGATGACGTACTACACGTCGCACCTGCTCAACGGCGACGAGGCGCTGGCAGAGTTCGCGCAGCGGCTGATGGCGCGCAAGCGCTGGACCTTGCTGTTGTTCTACGGTGATCACTTGCCGGCACTTGACGCGGCTTATAGCGATCTGGGTTTCGACGACAACCGCAAGGCGCCACAGCAGCACACGCGCTACATGCTGTTGTCCAATCGGCCGTTCGATCCGGAACAGCGGCGACAAATCCATCTATCGGCTTACGACTTGCCGGGCCTCTTGTTCGATGTGGCCAAATTGCCGGAGGACGGCTATCTCGCGTTGGCATCCGTCATCCGCCTGACAGCGAAGGATGCTGCTGTCGCCAACGCCGATGCGTATCGCGATGTGCAGTTCAACGCTGCACGGCTTGAAGTGAGCTGTGGCCACAAACTGGACAGTGCCGGACAATGTTTGTGAGGCACTTTACCGCCGGGACATTATGCGTCGCCTTCGGCTGGAACCTGGCCAGAGGCCCATGCTGCAAGCCTCTCATCGTCATGCAGAACGTTCGCCAGGAACGTGTTCATTTCAAGAAAGTGCGGCGTTTCATCCGGCTGCACTGCGTAATGGAACGACTTGCGCACCAGATCGTCGAACGGATATGCGAACACCACTTCCTCGCCGGCATTCCGGCCCAGCCGGACACGGTCCTCGCATGCAGTTATCGAGCATGAGCGATACGTGCGGCAGTTGATGGGGCGCGCGGCGTAGAGGGTACACAGGCCCTGTTCGTCCAACAGACCACATTGCGAACCGGGCCCGGATGTTCCGAGTGAAGGAAGTCGATGGGCGATCTTCGCCTTTTCAGGCGCAGCGAGTCCGAGCAGTTCCCTGGCAACAACGGCAGCTTCCTGCACGCCAAGAACAATGCGCATATGCGTACAACACATGGCGCACCCGCCATCGTCCGGGCATGCGGGCTTGGGATAACGATGGCTGCCTAGCTCATCCTTGGCGATGGTGTCGGCAAGGTTAAACAGGGTAGGGAGCCGATTGCGAGGATCATTCCCGGAGCCGCTGCCTTCACCGGCGCCATCGACGAGGCGCGCGACGATCCCGTGCGCCCGTTCCTCAAGCAGTGGCCGATATCGACGCCGGCCTGCTTCGGATGCGCATCGCTCCTCAAGTACGGCATTGACGATGATTGCTGCGAGTTCGTCCGACGGTTCTTTCATATGCGATGGATAGCCGATATCTGTCTTTCATTTTTGCACTGGTGGCGGGATATGGAAAATCGACATTCTCTCCTTCAGGCCGGTTTCCGGTTTATTCGCCGCGCTCAGCTTCCAGCAGCCCGTCGCCATATCGGCGAAGAAAGTACAGCGCAGCGCGTAGGCCTTCTATCTGAGTAGGGGTGAACGCACATGGGCAGACGTTGGGTGAAATACTGGCCAACTTCGCCCGGCTGGAGGCTTCGCTGCATCTCAAGAGGTTGCGAATCACACCCATTGCCAGTGATGTACCGGCGATTCGCATAAGAGATGTGTGCTGCCTGGCCTGATCAGGGGGCAGGGGAAGCCGGGATTCATTGATGAGCCAAAAGGGTTCTGGTGTGTATGTGCGTGTTGAGCGAGGCAAGAGAGTCATGATCAATGCATCCAGTGATGAGGGAATGACGGAGGGCGCGTAGACCGGCATGTGCATGGGCCTTGCCGAGATGTTGGGTGCCGCCTTGTTGTGTGCTGCATGACGTGAGGTGACTTGTCTTAGAGTCGGTTTGAGCGCGTCAGATTCACCGCAGCCATCGGGGCTATTTTTTGACATTGGCTATTTTCATATATGCGAATATCACATATATGAAAATAGCATAAACGAGGTTCACATATAGCTTTGAGGCCACTCGGAGGGGTAAGCGGTGGCGCGGAAAAGCATCTATAGGCCAGAGCACAGGATCTTTGCGGAGCTACTTCGCGATGTTCGAACGCATGCAGAACTCACTCAAGAGCAGCTAGCTGCGACGTTGGACGTGGACCAGGCATTTGTCAGTGAAGCGGAGCGGGGAAGACGAAGACTAGATACCGTCCAGGTGCATGACTGGTGTCTCGCGTGCAAGACCGATCTCGTCCACATTAGTAAAGAATTTCAAAAGCGCCTTACCGACCCGGGCTATCAAAAGCCCCGAGAGCCGGATGGGCGCCGCAGATTGCGATGAGCAATGCGTTTGATTGAGGGAGACGACGAGCCCCAAAGCATCCCGCTACTCAAAGGGGGACGTCGTGGCGGGGGCAAGCGCGCAGTAAGTGCACCTAGCCTCCGCCACGTTGACCTAGTGTGCACGCGAAAACTCTATACGCGGTCCGCCGGAACTCCTGGCGTCCTCCGTGGCAGGCTCGCCGCCGCGAGGCTGGGGCCATCACTGCGTGTGCCAGTCGTATGCCGTGCCGTTGGTTACGAAGCGGGCGTTGCCATCAGCAAGGTTGACGACGTTGACCTGGGAGTTGAGAGCCACGGTCGCGGGCGGGGTGGTGGTTTCGGTGTTGCAGTTGGCCAGGAGCCGCGTGCCATCCGGTGATACGCGCACTGGTTGCCACCACAAATACACGTTCGGGTACAAGGGGGCGCACGGCGAAGTGACTTTGCGCAGCCCCGATCCGTCAGTCTTCACGGCGTAGATCTCTGAGTCCTGGGGCGAGAATGACGGCGCGGCTGCCGCCACGATGGCTTGGCTGCCGTCCGGCGAGATCAGTGCCTGGTTGTTGGGCAAGAACGTGATCAGATTGCTGGGATCGACAAGCGCAACCGTCTGGCCCGTCAGCATGTTCTTGGCACACCACACGCCACTGAACCCACTATTGCTCGCAGCGTTGCAGGGACCGGGCTCGTTCGGGTTCTTTAGCATGGCGTAGATCACCTCATGGCCGTCGTACAAGAGATCACCGACGCCTCCTCCTGAACCGCCCCGGTTTTCGTGGAGGCTGTTTGGTTTAAGTGATCATGCTGCCAGT